>DATAAG010000416.1:0-2951 GCA_036260235.1 Longimicrobium sp. | reverse complement strand
CCACCAACCCCGAACGCTTCGTGCGGGGCGTGCCCGCTCCGCCCGCGCTTCCGACCGGCGCCTGGATCAACCGACCCAGCACACAGGAGGCCGCTCGCTAATTATGGCCGTCGACTGTCTCATTCACCTTGACAGGCTCCGCCGCGAGGGGAGGAGTGGTGGACGCTTCAACTGCCGTGGAACGCGCGCTTCCCGTCTTCGCCGCCGTCGCGCCGAACGACTGGTCCGCGCTGCGCAACGGGCTCGCGCGCGCGGGGGTGCCGCAGCCGCTGGCCGGCGACGTGGCGGCGTTCATGCCCATCGCCTTTGGCCGCGAGCTGCTGAACGGGACGGGAATCAAGTTCTCGCCGGAGTACGCGATCCACACCGCCGGGGCCGGCGCGCAGGTCGCCGGCAGGCTGGCCGGGCACCCCGTGTACGCGGCGGCCGCCGCGCTCGCCACGCGGATGGTGGAGCGGCGCGAAGGCGGCGACGCGTTCGTGGCGGTCGCGGTGTGGAGCTCGGAGTTCCTCGCGGCCAACGAGGCGCTGAACGCGGGGTCGGAGCTCGCCGACCTGGTTGCCGGGCCGCCGGTGATCATCAACGACGACGCACCCGCGCCCCCCGCTCCGGAAACGAAGCGGCCGTGGTGGCGTGTCTGGGGCTGACGACATCCGAACGACGGCGAAGAGGTACAGAGGAACGGAGAAAAGCCAGAGGAACGGAGAGAGCCATGGTGGTCCTCTGTTCCTCTGGCTGTTCTCTGCTCCTCTGTACCATTCCGTCGTTCTCCGGGATTCGGAATCAGGGCGTCACGGTCAGGACGACGGGATAGCCCTGCGCCTCCAGATCCACCCCGCGTACGACCCCCGTGTTGCCCTGGTTGTCCTCCATCCCGACGAAGTAGACTCGCCACTCGCCGGTGCGGCCGCCCGCAGGGATGGCGAAGCGGCAGGTGATGACCTCGCTGCCCGGGTGCGGAACGTTCATGCCGTACGCCGCGCACCCGGTGATCTGCGGTGAGGGGGAAGTGTTGATGAAGTGGACTTCCGCCCGCAACGCGCCCGCGCCCGCGTCCGTGAGCTCCATGGTCACCGTCACCGAGTCCACGCCGTTGGCGACGATCGTGTCGGGGGAGAAGGAGAAGTCCGTCAGCGAAGGCGCCGTCGTGTCGGGCGGGGGGCTGGTCACCCGCAGGATCCTCCGGTACCCCGCGGAATCCAGCGCCGCCGGGCCCAGCTCCCGGACGTTCCCCGTCACGTCGCTCACCCGCACCAGGTCGAGCGTCCAGTCGCCCGCCAGCTCACCGTCGAAGGGAAAGCCGAACCGGCAGCGGAAGGTGCCGTCCGCCGGGGTGCCCTCCGACGGCGCGGTCGCTTCGCAACTCCAGAACGTGCCGTCCGGACCGCGGAACCACACCCCCGCCGAGGCGACGCCCGTGCCCGCGTCCGCCACCTGCAGCTCCACGGTGGTGGAATCCACCCCGTTCGCGGCGAGGCTGTCGGGCGTGAACGTCACGTTCGCGACCGTCGGTGCTTGCACGTCGGCGTTGGGGCTGTGGACGTACACCTGCGCCGGCACGCCGGCGTCGCGCAGGCCGACGGGGCCGGTGGTGCGATCGTTCCCCGCCTGGTCCCGCACCCAGACGAAGCGCATGGTCCACAGGCCGTCTTCCGCCCCGAGCGGGATCGGCGCCCGGCAGGTGAACGTGCCGTCCGCGCGGGTTCCCTGGGCCGGGTCCCAGGCGATGCAGTAGGTGCCGTGCGCTCCCAACGGGCTCACCAGCGACGCCTGCAGCCAGTAGATCCCCGTCCCGGCGTCCGTCATCCGCGCCGACAGGGTGACGGAGTCCGCGCCATCCGCCTGGACGCGCTGCTCCGCGACGGCGAACTCGTGCGCGGTGGGCGGCGTGACGTCGGCGCCGGCCGCGTACACGCGCACCAGCACACTGGACGTGCGGTCGCCGTCGGTGGCGTACACGCGGGTGCTCCCCGTCGCCACGGCGGTGATGGTGCCATCCGCCGCCACGCGCGCGATGGTGCTGTCCGCGCTGCTCCACGTGACCGGGCCGGTGGTCACCGGCCGCCCCGCCACGTCGTAGCCCTGGGCCGTGAGCGGCATCGACTCGCCCACGGCGAGGCTGGGGAGGAAGGGGGACAGGCGCAGCCATCCCTCTTCGTGCGGGACCGGCGCGGCCACGTAGACCCAGAACTGGAACGCCGCCACCGTCGGCGGCACGCTGAAGCGCCACTCCAGGGCCTCGGAGGTGTCGCCGGGGGCGAGCAGGCCCTCGTACTGGAAGTACTTCTGCCCCGCCGCCGTGAAGAACGCCTCGCCGGTCGCGTTGATCACCTCCACCGCGCCGGAGGAGGAGATGGGACCGCCGGAGAAGAAGACGCGCACGCCCTCGGGCGCGGGCGTCGCGCCGTCCGCCGTCCCGAGCGTCTGGCCGGTCAGGTTCTCCACCGTCACGTTGACGCGGAACGTGTCCGCGCCGTCGTAGGACGGGCCGCTGCTGCGCAGCCGCACGTTGATCCCCTGTCCGCCCAGGATGGTGGCCGAGCCGCCGCCCGCGCCGGCGGGTGCGGGAGATGCGCACTGCAGCGTGCCCTGGCGCACGTCCGCGCGGCAGGCCAGCGCGGCCGACGATCCGTCCCCGTCCGGCGGCGGGAGGAGCTCCGGCCCGGTCGCCGTGCGGTCCACGCAGGCGGCGGCCAGGCAGAGTGCCAGTGCGCCCGCGAGGGCCGGAAGCCGGGGAGAGGTGCGCGGCGAGCACGCGGGTGTGGCGGGACGTGGCGAGGTTCCCGTCGTCATGCAGATTTTTTCTGTGGGGTGGGATGCGTGGACAGGAGTGGCGGGGTGGGGCGCGGCGGCGGCCCGGGTGGTGCAGTGCGCCTCGAAGAACCGTCGTCGAGCGTGCCTTGAACCTTAGCGTGTCCGGCGATGCCTGTCCACAGAGAGTGGGCGCAGAG
>DATAAG010000415.1:0-8460 GCA_036260235.1 Longimicrobium sp. | reverse complement strand
GCACAGCCGCGACAGCTCCCAGATGAGGTTGGCCTCCTCCGCCACGCCGAACAGCACCTCCGGGGAGCGCAGCGCGCGGTGCGCCCCGCGGGCCAGCGCCTCGTAGCCGAACACCTCGCGCGTCTCCGTCACCACGATGGGGTGGTAGACGATGTAGACGGCGCCCTGGCGCAGCGTCTCCTTGAGGTCCGCCACCTTGCGCGCCCGCTCGCGGCTTTCCACGCTGCGCGCCGCGTGCGCCGCCTCGCGGATGCCGCGGTAGATGATGCGCTCGGTGCGGATCTTGGGATTGCGGAAGAGGGTGACGGAGCCCACGTAGATCTCGAAGAGCCCCGCGATGTCCTCGCCGTGCTCGGCCTCCAGCCGGGCGCGCACGTCGGTCTCCAGCGAGTGCGCCATCTCGTTGATGCGGCGCTCGGCGTCGCCCTCCGGCAGGTCGGCGAAGAAGATGAAGTCGTCGTCGCCGGTGTGCGACACCATCATGGCGTTGTCGCCGTCGTAGCGCGCGTAGAAGTCGCGCACGGCGCTGGCGGTGGTCTGCAGCACCTCGTCCAGCTTTTCCCAGCCGTAGATCTCCTCCAGCTTGCTGTAGCGCACGAACTCGATGTACAGCAGGGTCAGCCGGCCGCGCTGGTCCAGCATCTCGCGGCCGCGCTCGATCATCACCGGCAGGGTGGGAAAGCCGGTGAAGCGGTCGTAGAGCAGCTCCTCGTAGCGCAGGTGATCCGCCGCCTCGTGCCGCACGCGCGGGGTCACCGTGCCGCGCAGGCGCTCGCAGGCGCCCTCGATGCGCGCGGCGATCTCCGCCTCGCCGGCGTCCAGCAGGATCCACTCTTCGGCGCCCTCGCGGATGGCCTGGCGGGCCTCGTCCGCGCTGCGGCAGGCGACGACGACGGCGATGCCGCGGGTGCCGGCCTCGCCGCGGGTGGCCTCCAGCAGGCCGCGGCGCATCTGCACCAGCGCCACGTCGGGGTGGGTGCGCAGCAGGGCGAAGAACTGGTCGTCGTGCGCGGCGGAGCCCTTCTCCGCCGGCTGCACCAGCACGAGCTCGGCGCCGAGCGCCGCGGCGGCTCCCTCCAGGCGGGCGCGGAAGCCCTCGTCCGCGGCGTATCCCACGATCCTCACGCCTGGCTGCCCCGGGCCGCGAGGTTGCGGGTGACCTTCTCCATCAGCTCCTTGAAGTCCACGGGCTTGACCACGTAGTCGTCGGCGCGGGAGCGCAGCCCCTCCATCTTGTCCTCGAAGCCGCCCTTGGCGGTCACCATCACCACCTTGGTGTCGCCCAGCTGCGGGTGCTGCTTGATCACGCGGCACACCTCCCAGCCGTCCATGCCGGGCATCATCACGTCCAGCAGGACGAGGTCCGGCCGCACCTCTTCCATGCGGGCCAGCGCGGTGCGCCCGTCGCGGGCCTCGGCCACGGTGAACCCGCGCGATTCCAGGAACGCGCGCAGGATCTCCACGTTGTCGCTGTTGTCGTCCACCACGAGAATGGTGGTCTTGGCGTCTGGTCCGGACACGGCCCTCACCCTGCGTTCGTCGCTCCCCCTCTCCCTCCGGGCGGGCGGGATGCGCGGCAAAAAGCAGGCCCGGAGCGGGCAAGTGGTTGGGAGATGGATGCTTAGACCGCGCGTTCTGCGCAGTCGCATTCCGGCCGGGCTTCCGCGCAGGACCTTCTCTCGGCCGCCTGGACGCCGGTTCCGTGCTGGAAAGCCGGCCCTCCGGTCCTGCCGGCGAGATGCTTCGGTCGGCGCCAGGGGCGGTGTGACCGCAGGACACGCGCGGCGCCTTCCCCAGGAAGTCGGTCGTTCGTACCCCGGATCCTGAACCCCTCGTCATCACGCGGAGTCTACGGAGTCACGGAGGAGAATGCCTGGATCGAGGATCGGATCGCGCCCGGGGCCGGAGCGCCACACGAAGGGGCCGATTCGCGGAGGCTGCTACGGAAGGGGTATCGGGGATGCACGGGGCCGCCGGCTCGTGTCCGTGGACATCGGGCACGTGCCGGCGGCGCGCGCATGCGCCGGTTCCACTTTTCCGAGAGGGATGAAGCAGATGACGAAACGGCTGATCCTGGTGCCCGCCCTCGCCCTGGCGGCGGCGTGCGGCGGCGGCGAGGAGGGCGGCGGGGAGGGCGGCGGCGCGGACACCATGGGCGCGGCGGGCACCACCACCGGCACCACCACGGGCACCTACACCGACCCGGCGGCGGGCGGCGCCACCACCACGCCCATGGACACGGCCATGGGCGGCACCGGCACCACCGGAACGGGAACGATGGGTGACACCGGCGCCACCGGGACCACGGGCGGCACGACCGGCGGCGCCACCGGCGGAACGGGCACCACGGGCACCGGCACCACGCCCTGACCCCCTGATCTTCGCCTCATTCCGGGTGAAGAAGTTTCACGCGGAGGACGCGGAGGGGAAAAGAGAGACGCGGAGAACGATCGAGGTTCTCCGCGTCCTTTTCTTTTCCTCCGCGTCTTCCGCGTGATTCTTCCGTACGTTCACGCGGATCTGCGCAAGGGAGGATCAATCCCCCCCGGGCGCCGCGGCCTCGGGGAGCTCACCGGGCTCGGGCGGGACCCGCGCGGCCACGGGATGGGGGGCGAGCACGGCGAGGGATGCGGAGGAATGGGCGGACGGCATCTGCCGCAGGCGGTCCATCCGCTCCCACAGCCGCAGCCGGGCCGCGTCCACCCACTCGGCGCGCGCGCGGATCTGCTCGCTGCGCAGCCGGGCCTGCGCGGTCAGCTCGTGCAGGACTCCGCTCTTGTTTTCGACAGGATTCATCAATCGGTGCGGCGCCCGCCACGGGGCCCGCCTGGCGCGCGGGAAGCGGCAAGGGATCGGCGTTTTGCCGCAAGGACCCCAAAGTTGCCGCCGGACGCGGCCGAGCGGTATCGGGAAAGGAGGGAGGGCGTCGGGGAATTCCCCGACGGCGGGGCGGGACAGGCGCGCGCTCAGCCTTCGCTCAGCCACCCCTTCTGCAGGGCGAAGCGCACCATCTCCGTGCGGCTGCGCAGCCCCAGCTTGTCGGCGATGCGGGCGCGGTAGGTCTCCACGGTCTTGGTGCTGATCCCCAGCCGCCCGGCGATCTCCTTGTTGCTGTGGCCCCAGGCGATCTGCCGCAGCACCTCTTCCTCCCGCTCGCTCAGCGAGTCGCCCGATGCGCCGGCGGCACCGGCGGCGCGCCGGACCGTGCCGCGCAGCACGCTTCCGGCCAGCTCGGGGTCCACCCAGGTGCCGCCGCCGGCCACGGTGCGGATGGCGCGCACCAGCTCGTCGGCCGCGGCGCGCTTGAGGACGTAGCCGCTGGCGCCCGCCTCCAGCAGCCGCGCCAGGTGCCCGCGGTCGTCGTGCATGGTCAGGGCGAGCACGCGCACGTCCGGGCACTCCCGCCGCACCCGCTCCGTGGCCGCGGCGCCGTCCAGCACCGGCATGGTGACGTCCATCACCAGCACCTGGGGCGCCAGCTCGCGCGCCAGGCGGCAGGCCTCGTCCCCGTCGGCCGCCTCGCCCACCACGCGCATCCCGGGGCTGGCGTCCACCAGGGCACGCAGCCCGGTGCGCACCACCTCGTGGTCGTCGGCCAGGACGATCCGCAGCTGGCTCATCCCTCCCCCTCCCCCGCTTTCGCCGGCTCGTTCCCCCCACCCAGCGGAATGCGGGCGAAGAGGGTGGTCCCCTTGCCGGGGACGGACTCCACCTCCAGCGTGCCCCCCACCAGCAGCAGCCGCTCTCGCATCCCCCGCAGCCCCAGGCGGCCGGCCTTCTCGGGAGAGGCCAGCACCGCGTCCACCTGGAATCCGGCGCCGTCGTCCTCCAGGATGGCGCTCACCCAGCCGCCGCGGTGCTCCAGCACCAGGCTCACGCAGCTGGCGCCGGCGTGCTTCAGGACGTTGGTGAGCCCTTCCTGCACCACGCGGTAGAGGGTGGTCTCCACCTCCGGAGCAAAGCGGTCGCCGTCCACCCCCACCGGGTGAAAGTCGCACTCCACGCCGTGGCGCGCGCCCCACTCCTCCAGGTATCCCTGCAGCGCCAGCCGCAGTCCCAGGTTGTCGAGCGCGGGCGGGCGCAGCTCCAGTGCCCGGTGCTGCATCTCGCGCGCAATGCGGTCGGCAAGCCGCTCCAGCTCGCGGATGCGCCCTCCCTGCCCCGCCGCCCCGTCCTGCTCCAGCGCGCGCAGCCCCAGCTGCAGCGCGGTCACCAGCTGTCCCATCTGGTCGTGCAGCTCGCGCGAGATGCGCCGCCGCTCCTCCTCTTCCGCCGTCACCAGCCGGCGCAGCACCTCGTTTCGGGCGGCCTCCGCCCGCTCGCGCTCGCGCACTTCCTCGGTGAGCGCGCGGTTGGCGGCCGCCAGCTCCGCCGTGCGGTCCGCCACCCGCCGCTCCAGCGTCTCGGCGGCCTCGCGCAGCGCCTCTTCCATCTGCCGGCGGCGGGTGACGTCCTGGCCGATCTTGAGAAAGCCGCGCACGCCGCCCGCGCCGTCGTCCAGCGCCCGCGTCACGCCGTCGATGAAGACGCGCGCGCCGTCGCCGCGCAGGTGCCACCGTACGTCGGCCGCCGACCCGGTGGCGCGCGCCTGGGTCAGCTCCTTCTCCGGCGCCCCCGCCACACGGTCCTCGGGGGTGAAGGTCATGTCGATCGGCTGCCCCACCGCCTGTGCGGCACTCCACCCGTACACCGCCTCCGCCCCCGGCGACCAGCTGTCGATGCGCCCCTCCCGGTCCAGGGTGAGGATGGCGTAGTCGCGCGCGCTCTCCACGATCAGCCGGTAGCGCCGCTCGCTTTCGCGCAGCGCCGCCGCGGCGCGGGCGAGCTCCGCATTCGCCTCGCGCAGGCGGCCGATGGTGGCCTGCTGGTCGCGCGCCAGCTGGTCGTGCGCCTGGCTCTCGTGCCGCAGGCGCACGATCTCGGTGACGTCCTCCACGCGGTGGATGATGGCAGCCACCTCGCCCCCGGGGCCGTGCACCGGAGAGTTGACGGGGCTCCACCAGCGCTCCACGAACCCTCCGGCCGCCGCCGCCGGATCCGGGATGTCGTGCCTCTGCACCGGCATCACGTCCGTGCGGCCGGTGGCCAGCACCCGCCGCAGCGAGTCGCGCAGGTTGCGCGCGCCGGTGGCGCCGGGGTCCGCCGGGTTGTCGGGAAAGACGTCGAACAGGGTGCGGCCCAGCACGCCCCCGCGGGTGGTCAGGGTGGCGCGCAGGTAGGCGTCGTTCACCGCGATGCAGGTGAAGTCCGGCGGCGCCACCACCAGCAAGGGAGTGGGCGAGGCCTCGAAGAGCGCCCGGAAATCGGAGGTAAGGCCGGCGACGCCGGCGACCTCCCGCAGGCGGCGCTCGCTCTCCTGCCGGGTGGCCAGGGCGCGCACCTTGTCGGTGGTCTCGATGGCGACGGCCATGATCCCCGCGATGCCGCCGTCCTCGGCGCGGAGGGCGCTGTAGCAGAAGGTGAAGTACGCCGTCTCGCGTGCCCCGCCGCGGTCGGGGACCATTGGCATGTCTTCGCCCAGCACCGGCTCGCCCGTGCGCAGCACCTGCTCGAAGAGGGGACCGACGGTGGGCCACACGTCGGCCCAGACCTCGCGCGCGGGCGCACCCAGGGCGCCGGGGTGCTTGGCGCGGAGGAGGGCGATGGCGGCGTCGTTGTACAGCTGCACCAGCCCGGGCCCCCACCAGATGAAGCCGGCGAAGGCGGAGCCCAGGCACACGTCCACGGCCGTGCGGAGGCTCTGCGGCCATCCGCCGGCGGGGCCCAACGGTGTCCGCGACCAGTCGTGGCCGCGAATGCGCCCCGCCATCTCGCCGTTGCCCGCCGGCCACTCAGGTGGGTGCATGCGCTGGATCCTTCCCCTCGATCCGGCAGGCCCGGGGTGCCCTGCGTTCCGACCCATTCGCCGGAACCGGACCCGGCGGTGCAAGCCGCGCACCCGGCATGCACACGCCGGCGCTTTGAGTGCGTGAGTGCGTGAGTGCGTGAGTGCGTGAGTGCGTGAGTGCGTGAGTGCGGACGGGGCCGGCGTTGTGCCCGGGGATCGGGTTGAGGCCGCGGCAGCCAGGAAGGCGGCCGATGTTGATTGCGATCTCATCGGCAGGGTGCCGTCCGCACGCGGGAGCGAATGAATTCGCCGCTGGAACTTCACAAAGTCCGCCTTCGCGGACCCGCGCGGGCAGGTTCACGGCGTGGGGACGGGCGGCGTCGGACGGTAGATTCCTTGCCGGCGCCAGACCGCACGGCAGATGCGGGTTGCGCGCGGCGCCTCCCTCGGGATGACGGTGTGGGGCGGAAGAGCGCGGGAGAGAAGGCGGCGATTGTACCGAGAAGCCGGCGAGGTGGTGTCGGCGAAGGCCGACAGCGCGTAGTCGTTGCGGCGATTTCAATCGCTGGGCGCGGGCCCGCCAGAACACGAAAGGCCCGGCATCACCGCCGGGCCCTCATCACTCACGCACTAACGCACTAACGCACTTTCCCGCTCACGCACTCACCACCGCCGGAGGCAGCCCGAACAGCGCCGTCGACACCCCGGGCTCCATCACCAGGCTCACCAGCGCGTGGCCCAGCGACTCCGGGGGGAGCACGAAGTCCGCGCCGCAGCCGCTCAGCACCGCCTGCGGCATTGAGGGGGCCACGCAGGTGGCGGGGTCCTGCACCAGCACCAGTCCGCCACACCGCCGGATGGCCGCCGCCCCGGCCGCCCCGTCGCGGCCGCGCCCGGTGAGCACCACGCCCAGCGCGCGCGCGCCGTAGCACTCCGCGGCGGACTGGAAGAGCGGATCGGCGGAGGGGCGGACGAAGTTCACCGGCGGCCCGTCGCCCAGGCGCAGCACGCCGCCGGGCGCCACCAGCACGTGGCGGTCGGGCGGGCCCACGTACACGCATCCGCCCCGCAGCTCGGCGCCGTCCCGCGCTTCGCGAACCACCAGGCCGGTGCGCTGCTCCAGGAT
This sequence comes from Longimicrobium sp., assembly GCA_036260235.1. GTDB lineage: Bacteria > Gemmatimonadota > Gemmatimonadetes > Longimicrobiales > Longimicrobiaceae > Longimicrobium. The sequence continues at coordinate 1,507 of DATAAG010000415.1, read as the reverse complement.
CTGCTCCAGGTACGCCCCCGTGCGCGAGGCACGGTGCTGCACGACGACGATCGGCGCGGCGAAGTCGTCCGGCAGGGCGGCCAGCAGCGCGCGCAGCGCCTTCATGCCGCCCGTGGAAGCCGCGACGGCCACCACGCCGAACCGCGTGAGGGATGGGGAGGGGACCTGGCCTGAAAACCGCATCGCTGCGCTGTGTCGCGATGGAACGGGTTGTGTACGCTTCCGGACACCCACCCAAGATAGCCTTCCCGTTCGCCGCCGCACAGACCGTCCCCGGAGGAGCCATGGAGACGTCCCCCCAGACCCCGGATTCCCCGCGTAACCGCCTCCTGGCCGCCTTGCCGCCGGAGGATTGGGAGCGGCTGCGCCCCGGGCTGGAGCGGGTGCGGATGGAGCTCAGAGAGGTGGTCTTCGAGCCGAACCGGACCATCCAGCACGTCTACTTTCCCGAGGATGCGGTCATCTCCATCCTGGGGCTGATGGAAGACGGCTCGGCGGTGGAGACGGCGACGGTGGGGTGCGAGGGGATGGCGGGGGTGCCGGTGTTCCTGGGCGCCATGCAGATGGCCGGGCAGGCGTTCGCGCAGGTTCCCGGTGAAGCCTGGCGCATGCCCGCGGGGGCGCTGCGCGAAGAGGTACGGCGCGGGGGCGCCCTGGCGCAGCTGCTGGGGCGATACACCCAGGCGCTGTTCACCCTGGTGGCGCAGTCGTCCGCCTGCAACCGCAAGCACCCGGTGGAGCAGCGCTGCGCCCGGTGGCTGCTGATGACCCACGACCGCGTGGGCGGCGACACCTTCGAGCTCACCCAGCACTTCCTGTCGCAGATGCTGGGGGTGCGCCGCGCGACCGTGAGCGAGGCCGCCGGCGCGCTGCAGGCGCGCGGGCTCATCGACTACAGCCGCGGCCGCATCACCGTGGAGGACCGCGCGGGGCTGGAAGCCGCCGCCTGCGCCTGCTACGCCATCATCCGCGCCGAGTTCGCCCGCATGCTGGAAGGCACGGCGCTCCCGACGCCGCTGGACACCGCGCGCGTCTCCGAAGGGGGAATGACCACCGCCGGCGACGGCGCGCCGGTGGGCGCGGAGGACCCGGAGTGATCTCCATCCGGAAACGCGATGGCCTCACGCGCGGAGTCGACGGAGTCCGGGAGCATCCCCTCTGTTGACTCCGTTGACTTTGTGCGAGAAGAAGCGGATTTTGCATGATGCGGCGCCCCTCGCCCGTCTGCCCTGTCGGGAATCTGCCTGACAGCGGTCCTCAGACTTCCCCGACAGCCCTTCGCCGGAACGTTTGATATCATACCCGCCCGTCCGGCACGCGCACTGCCGCGTGGTGCCGGCCGGTGCTTCCGCTCCCTCCGGATTTCTCGCGCCGATCCCGCTCATGCACTCTTCCCCCGTGAAACCGACCGCCGGGCACGAGCCCGCGAGCCCGCGAGCCAGTGCGCGGGACCGGGCCGCCGAGATCGCGGACCTGAAGAAGCGGGTGCATCAGCGGCAGATCCTGG
>DATAAG010000414.1:0-2453 GCA_036260235.1 Longimicrobium sp. | reverse complement strand
CGGCGCGAGGGGCGGGAGATTCTTCGGTCGCGCCACAGGCTCCGTGCTCATCCGTCGGTTCGGCGCGGGCGCTCCCTCAGAATGACAGGTGTTTTTCCGGATCTGGTATCAGGCGGCCACGCGCGCCAGCTCACTCAGCTCCTCCGCCACCCGCACGCCCTCCGCGCCCACGTAGGGAACGGGGATGCCGGGGCCGCCGACCACCACCTCCGTCTCCGGCGGGGCGGCCTCGCGCAGTGCGTGCGCCAGGGCGCGGAACTCGCCGATGGACATGGCGTTCACGACGGACGTGCAGAAGAGGGCGGGGCGGCGCTGGTGCAGGACGCGGCGCAGGTCGTCCACGGGGACGTTGGGGCCCAGGTACACCACCCGCCAGCCGCGCGTGGCCAGGTGGATGGCGGCCGCCATCAGCCCGCACTCGTGCAGCTCGCCGGGGACGCCGCCGCAGACGGCCTCGGGGCCGCGGGCGGCGCCGGTGTCCAGGTCCTCGATGATCCCCGCCAGCTTGCCCCGCACGAACGCCGTGGCGAAGTGCTCCTGCCCCACGCCGCACTCGTTGGACTCCCACAGGTCGCCCACGTGGCGCAGCACCGGCAGGAGCAGCTCCTCCACCCGGCGCTCCGGGGGCAGCCCCAGCACCTCCTCGTACGCCTCCACCGCGCCGCGGCGGTCGAACGACATCAGCGCCTGCAGCAGGCGCAGCCGCAGGTCGCGCAGCGAGGGGCCGCCGGCGTCCGCGGGAAGGGGCTCCGCGCCACGCCTTACGCGGCTGATGGCCTCGCCGATGGTGAGCCCCTCGTCCACCAGCGTCTTGATGCGCGACAGGATGGCGACGTCTTCGTCGCTGTACAGCCGGTAGCCGGACCCGGTGCGGTCCGGCGCCACCAGGCCGTAGCGGCGCTCCCAGGCGCGCAGCGTGGCGGGGTTGATCCCCGTGAGGTGGGCGACGCGCTTGATGCGGTAGCTCATGGGTGCTTCGACCGGACCGGCTGGTGTGACCTTGCTGCCCGCGGCGGGGCGGGCGGTGCGTCCTGCCACCCGTCCACCGCGAATTTTCGGGCCCGCGTGGCTGCCGCAACCCGCGTACCGCCAGAACACGGGCGCGATTTGTGGCGCCGACTGCTACGTCAGATCCGGAGTGAAACAGGGGAGTGTGCGTGGGAACCAAGCGTAAGTGGAACATCTCGGTGCGGGCCGCGAAGCGCAAGGCGCTGGGGCCCGCCCCCGGCCTCGCCTGGGCTCGTCCACCCCCTCCCGCAAACTGCGCGGGAGGGGGTGTACACTTCACGGGCCCCTGCCCGTGAGCCACTCCTGGTCGTGATCGCCGCCGGTCAGGCGTAGGGCTCGGGGAAGATCTCGGGATGCTTGTCGGCGATGCGGAGGAGGCGCATCGCGGGGCCGCGGGGATCACGGTGGCCCTGCTCCCACCGCCGCAGCGTCTCCGGGTCGATGCACAGCGCGGCCGCGAACTCCTCGTGCGTCAGGCCCAGCCTGGCCCTGACCTCCCGCGGGTCCGGTTCGCCGACGAAGGTGATGCGACCGGGTGCATCGCCGCCGCGCAACCAGGCACCCATCTCTTTGATACTTTCCACGAGTTCGTTGAAGAGCTTCTCTTCCACACTCACCTCCGCGCTGGGGGCCCTCACCCGGCTCGCCAGGGCTCGCCACCCTCTCCCACAAACTGCGTGGGAGAGGGTGTAGACTTCGCCCTCGGTACGCTCCGGACGGCAGCCGCCCTGGCGATGCGGCGGAGGACGGACGGCATGTCCGACAGCACCTCCTCGTTGCGGAAGCGGATGACGCGCAGGCCGCGGGCTTCCAGGTGTGCGGTGCGGGCGGCGTCCCGCTCGCGCTGTTCGCCGGTGTCGTGGATGCCGCCGTCGAGCTCCACACAGAGCGCGACCTCGGGGCAGAAGAAGTCGAGCACCAGCCCGTCGAGCGGATGCTGCCGCCGGAACTTGAGCCCGTTCACCGCGCGCTGCCGCAGCACGCGCCAGAGCCTCGCCTCCGCAGGCGTCTGCTCCTTCCGCAGCTCCTTCGCCCGTGCCCGCACCACGCGCGACGTGCCTCGCGTCTTCCCCTCCTGCCGCACGTATCCCTCCCCCACCGGCTGTTATCGAACAGAACCTCGGACGAGTAGAATGTATGCTTTGTTCCCTTTGGTGGAAGCCCCTGCCGTAGGACCCTGAAACGGCGCGCAGAACTCCGTAGAATCCGTAGAAGTATACACCCCCTCCCGCACTGCTGTCCGGTTCGAAGGCGAAGATCTGCAATGGGTTACAACAGGACGGGGCATAGGATCCGTGGCTTGATCGGCAAAGTCCTGGTATTCGCTCGCCGCAGCATCGATGTGGACGCTCCGGATCTGTAGCAAAGTGTAGGATAGTAGGCGGTTCCACGCACGTCTGTACGGCTGCAACAAGCGGGTACGCCAAACTCACGATTACGCGCGC
>DATAAG010000413.1:0-11282 GCA_036260235.1 Longimicrobium sp. | reverse complement strand
CGGCGGGCCCTCTCCCGTTCTCCAGCCGAGTTCCCGTGGTGGACGTGACGCAGAACGGCGCCCCCGCACCTCCCTCCCGCGCGCGGCGGCGTGCCCGGGCGGGACGCCGCGCCGTGCTGCTGGCCGGGCTGGCCGCCGCGGCCGGATGCACGATGAACCTGCGGGAGGTGGAAGGGCAGGACGCCAGCGCCGTCCCCACCTTCTGGCCGTACCAGAGCCTGGTGTTCGCCGCGCGGACGGCGGAGGGCGTGTTCGTCGTGGACCTGGGATGGAGCCGCGGAGACCGCGCCCTGCGCCGCGGGCTGGCGGCCATCGGCGCGCGGCCGGAGGACGTGACGGACGTATTCGTCACGCACGGGCACCGCGACCACATCATGGGATGGCGCGCCGTGCGGCACGCCCGCTTTCACGTGATGGAGGCGGAGGTGCCGCTTTTCCTGGGCCAGCGGGGGCACACGGACCTCCCCTCGCGCGCCGCCCGCGCGGTGATGGGCGACGTGGGCCCCTGGCCGGGCGAGGTGGACGTGCGGCCGTTCTCGGGCGACACCACGTTCGTGCTGGGGACGGACACCATCCGCGCCTTCGTGGTCCCGGGCCACACGCCGGGAAGCACCGCCTACCTGTACCGCGGCGTGCTCTTCGCCGGCGACGCCATCTCGCGCCCGTACCACACCGGCTTCGGGCCCGGGATGGACATCTTCGCCACCGACCGGGCCGCCAGCCGCGCCGCGCTCGTATCGCTCTTCGAGCGCATCCGCCCCTACGACGTGCGGTGGGTGTGCACCGCCCACGGCAAGTGCGCCCGCCCCGACGAGCGCTTCATCCGCAAGGTGCTGCGCTGAACGCCAGAGGCCCGCCGGCTCACCCGGCGGGCCTCTTCCGTTCGGCGGCTTCCTTTGCCGCAACGGCTTCTCTCCAGCGGAGACACGCGGCCTGCCACGGCTCGCGCAAATCCCGCTTTTGGGTCTCTCGCTCGATCAGATCGAAATCCACATCGCCGTTCAACCCGTACAGCAGGTTGACGATGTCCTCCAGATGTCGCTCCGGCTGGCCATACTTCCAGTACTCGAGGTTCATGATGATCAGTTCCCCGGGCGGCGAATCGCTGGCGGCGCCCGATTGGCTGACCAGCCGCCGCGCACGTGCGATCTGGTTCTGCTGGATTGATTCAGGCGCCGCTCAGGTGTCCACGGATGCATAGATGTCGAGCAGCCGGTGATCCGGGCGCTCGATCCGGATCTCCTCGCGTACGCCGTTCCGCGTTGTGCAGATGCCCGTCCTGCTATCCGGCTCCCGCATCGTTCTTGCTCGCTGAGGTCGGTGGTGTAGCTACTGAGTATATCCACAAAAGGAAGAAAAACAGAACGCCGGATCCTGCCGCCTGCAGAACGCGGCGTTCCAAATGCCCGGCTACCGCGCCGCCTCCGCCCGGTCGCGGACGACCTGGAGGATGTTGCCCTGGATCTGGCGCATCACCAGGTCGGTCCAGAGCGAGGCGTAGGGGTTGAAGTGCGTGCTCAGGCGGTGCGTGCTCCACAGCCGTAGCTCCGTCTCGTCCGGGCCGAGCGGCACGATCTCGTACGTGCCGTCCAGCACGTCGAAGTACTCGCCGCCCACCGTCACGTGCTGGTCCAGCGTCTTGGTGGGGATGCTGTCGACGGCGATGGTGAAGGACATCCGCCGCTCCGGCACCCACTCCGTCACCGTCTCGCGGAACAGCACGCCGCGCTCGAAGCTGGCCTCGCGCACGCCCCCCACGCCCTCGTGAGAGAGCGTGGCGGCGATGGGCCGCGGAAAGCCGATGCGGTGGATGAAGGTGGTGCGGTACTCCTCCGGCCGGATGGCGGGGACGCGGATGATCTGGCGCCACACCTCCGCCGCGTCGGCCTTGATGCGGATGCGGTTCTCCACCACGCGCCGCGACTGCGCCTGCGGCATTCGCTGCTCCAGCGGCCCGGCGGCGTAGGGGAGCATCAGCACCACCAGCAGCGCGGTGGAGCGCAGCCGCCGGTTGCGGACCGTCCTCACCAGGAGCGCCAGCCCGCTGCCCAGCAGCGCCATCAGCAGGAAGATGGGCGTCATCATCACCACGCAGATCATCCCCTCCACGCCAATCGCCATCACCACGGCCAGCACCATGAACGCGGCGCCGAGCGGCAGCAGCACGGCCTCGCGCGCGCGCCGCTCTCCCGGCGGGCCGCCGGCGACGGAGAGGTAGCCCACCGCCAGCGGGACCAGGAAGATGAACGCAAAGGTCATCGGCACGGCGATGGGAAGCGATTCGCTGAACGCCAGCCGGGCCACGAGACCATAGACGACGGCCCCCAGCAGGGTAGCGACGACGGTGCGCCGGTTCAGGAGCGTCACGGTGGCTCCACAGAAGCAGGAAGGAAGATGGCCACGCGTTCTTGAACGCGTTCAATTGAACGCGTTCAAGATGATGTCCGGGTGGTCATCACGCAAGAGAAACATCGCCGCACCCTGCGGGGGGGCGCATGATCGGGGGGATGGTGCGGTTTGACAGGGGAGGGAATGTGGATCGCCAGCCTGAGGGAAGAGGGCGCGTCGCCGGACCTTGTTCCACAAGGCTCGTCCGCATTCCACTCTCTCCCGAAGCGCTAAGTCTTTGTGTCAATTGTCTTTGTAAATCTATTCACGGAAAGAATCAATTTTATTCACCCCTTGAGTTGATGCGCCGGATCGGTTGCGCACTCATCCCGTCTGGCTTTAGAACACCGTCCACCACGGCGTTGCCAGAACGCCTTTCGCCACCCAGAACGTCGCATCTCCGCCGTGAAGAAGCAGCCCGCCGCGCACGCGGTCGCCGTACTCCTCGCGGAACGCGAGGAGCCCCTGCGCGTCGATCGTGCGTGGGCGTTGCGTCGCCTTCACCTCGATCGGGAGCAGGTCCGCCCCGCGCTCGACGACAAAATCCACCTCGGCGCCGGTGCGCGTTCGCCAGTAGAGCACCTGCGGCGGATCCACCTGCGCGTCCCGCCACGCGATCAGGTCCATCAGCACCAGGTTTTCCAGGTGTGCGCCCTGCGGCTGCAGCTCGCCGGCAAGGAACATCGCGAGGCCGGTGTCGCTCCAGTACAGCTTGGGTGACTTCACCAGGCGCGAAGTCCGGTTCACGGCGTAGGGCTCCAGCGAGATCAGCTGGTACGACGTCTCCAGCAGGTTCAGGTACCGGTGCGCCGTGGGCTGCGTCAGACCGGCGTCGCGCGCCATCTCGCTCTTGTTCATCACGTTCCCCAGCCGCAGGCAGGCCACGCGCATCAACCGGCGGAAATCCACGACCTCCGTGATCGCCGCCAGGTCCTGGAGGTCGCGCTCCAGGTACGTCTGCACGTAGCCGGCGAACCAGATTCGCCGCTCGTCCTGCGTCGCCAGTTCCAGTGCGGGAGTGGGGTGTCCGCCGCGCCGTGCCAGCTCCCTCCAGTCTGCAGGCTCGGCGGGCGCGGAGTGGATCAGGTCGTACCACTTGCGCACGGGGGTATCCAGCAACTCTCCCCAGCGCCCCGCGCGGCCCTCGCCCTGCTGCTCGCGGCGCGTCATGGGCCATACGGTCACGTAGGCAGCCCGCCCAGCCAGCGTGTCGCCAATTCGCCTCATGAGCAGCAGGTTCGCCGAGCCGGTGAGCACGAACTGCCCCGGGCGGCGGGGCCGCTGCTCGTCCACGACTCGCTTTACCGCAAGCACCAGGTCTGCCTCCCGCTGCACCTCGTCGATGGTGAGCCGGGGCGCCCGCCGGACCAGGTCTTCGGGAGCGGTGTGCGCCTGCGCGCGCACGTCGAGGTCGTCCAGCGTGAGATAGGGCCTCTCCTCCAGCGAGGGGAGCGTCTGCACCAGCGTGCTCTTGCCCGTCTGCCGCGCGCCCATGATCGCGACCACCGGCATCACGCGGAGCGCACGGGCAACCGGCTCGGCGGCAACCCTGGGGACCGGCGCCTGCAGGTCGAGTGTGGACGGATCATCCATGGAAGGGCATGGGAGAGAAGGGGTTGCAGATCTATTCTCAGCGTGAATAAAATTTATTCATGGACAGAATAGGTTGCAAGATCCTTCTCCCCGCCCGCATCGCCGCGCTTCAGCGAGGCGCGGCGATGCTGCGTACCGGGCCGGTCAGATGTGGATGGCGCGGCCGCCGGCGGCGAGGGCGGCTTCCTTGACCGCCTCGGGAAGCGTGGGGTGCGCGTGCACCGCCATCCCGATGTCCTCTGCGCTGCTGTGGAACTCCATGGCCAGCGCGGCCTCGGCGATCATGTCGCTGGCGCGCGGGCCCAGGATGTGGAGGCCCAGCAGGCGGTCCGTCCTGGCGTCCGCGATCACCTTCACCAGGCCGTCCGTCTCGGCCATGGCGCGGGCGCGGCCGTTGGCCTGGAAGGGGAACTTGCCCACGCGGTACTCGCGCCCGGCCGCCTTCGCCTCCTCCTCCGTCATCCCGACGGAGGCGATCTCCGGCCAGGTGTAGACCACGTTCGCCACGGCGTCGTAGTTCACATGGCCGTGCCTGCCGGCGGCGAACTCCACCGCCGCCACGCCCTCCTCCTCCGCCTTGTGCGCCAGCATCCGCCCGCCGATGGCGTCGCCGATGGCGTAGACGTTCCCGACGCCGGTGTGGAAGCGCTCGTCCACCTGGATCACGCCGCGCTCCAGGCGAATGCCGGCCTCCTCGAAGCCCATCCCCTCCGTGTACGCGCGCCGCCCCACGGAGACCAGCACGTAGTCGGCCTCCAGCGGCTCCTGCCCCTCGACGGAGACGACGACCCTCTCGCCCTTCCGCTCCGCGCCGGTCACCCTGGTCCCCGTGCGCAGGTCGAAGCCCTGCTTGCGGAAGACGCGGTCCGCCGCGCGCACGATCTCGGCGTCCATGCCGGGAAGGATGGTGGGCGCCATCTCCAGCACGGTGACCTTCGCCCCCAGCCGCAGCCAGACGCTCCCCAGCTCCATCCCGATCACGCCGCCGCCCACGACCACCAGATGGCCCGGCACCTCGGGGATGGCCAGCGCGCCGGTGGAGTCGATGATGCGCTCGTGGTCGTACCGGAGGAACGGCAGCTCGATGGGAACGGAGCCGCTGGCCAGGATGATGGTCTTCGCCCGCAGCGTGCGCGCGCCGCCCTCGCCCTGCACCTCCACCGTCTCCGGCGAGGCGAGCCGGCCGAAGCCGCGCACCCACTCGATCTTGTTCTTCTTGAAGAGGAAGGCCACGCCGTCGGTGTTGGCCTTCACCACGGCGTCCTTGCGGGCGTGCATCTTCGCCACGTCGATCTTCGGCTCGTCGACGGAGATGCCGTGCAGGGCGCTCTTATGGCGGATCTGGTCGAAGAGCTCGGTGCTGTCCAGCAGCGCCTTGCTGGGAATGCACCCCACCCGCACGCAGGTGCCGCCCAGCGCGCTCTCCTTCTCCACGCAGGCGGTCTTGAAGCCGAGCTGCGCCGCGCGGATGGCGGCCACGTAGCCGCCCGGCCCGCCGCCCAGGACGATGAGGTCGAAGGTGTCTTCAGCCATCGGAAAGAGTGCGTGAGTGCGTCAGTGCGTGAGTGCGTGAGTTGGTCCGCGCAGCACGCATCGTTCTCGCGTTCGCAGCACGCCGGCACAGGTCCGCCCGGCGGACGGGAAGCATGGGGTGCGCGTCCCCGTCCGGCAAGCGCCCCGGTGGCCCTCACCGGCCCGGCCCTCACCCGGCCCGGCCCTCACCCGGCCCGGCCCTCACCCGCTCGGCCCTCACCCGCTCGCTTATGCTCGCACCCTCTCCCACAACTGCGTGGGAGAGGGTGTAGACTTCAAACCGCCCGTGGATCGTCTCCGCTGCCTGTTCCCTGTTCCCTATTCCCTTCCGTTCACGAACCCGCACCGCTCGGTGAACGCAGCGCGATACGTGCGGCTCAGCTTCAGCTCGGTGCCGTCGCGCAGCGTCAGGATGGCGTCGCCCGCGAACCAGGGGCGCACGCGGGTGACATAGTCCAGGTTCACCAGCGTGGAGCGGTGGATGCGGACGAAGCGCGCCGGATCCAGCGCCTCCTCGGCGGCGGAAAGGGTGCCGCGCACCAGCCGCGAGCCGTCCGCCAGGTGCAGGCGCAGGTAGTGGTCCTCGGCGCCGATCCAGCGGATGTCCGCCGTCTCCACCATCACGAAGCCGGAGCCGTCCGGGACCATGAAGCGCGTTCGTGTCGCCGCCGGGGCGCGCTCGTCGCGCCACTGGCGCAGGAGCGCTTCCATCCGCGCGGGCGCCGTACCGTCGCGCTCGTGCGCCAGCCGCTCCACGGCGCGATGCAGCGCGTGGCGCACGCGGCGCGCGTCGAAGGGCTTCAGCAGGTAATCGACGGCGTTCACCTCGAAGGCGCGCACGGCGTGCTCATGGAACGCGGTCACGAAGACGACCAGCGGCATCCGCGCGGGCCCCACCCGCTCCAGCACGCCGAAGCCGTCCACCTCCGGCATCTGCACGTCCAGCAGCACCACGTCCGGCCGCAGCGCCAGGATCTGCTCCGCCGCGTCGCGGCCGCCGGCGCACTCCGCCACCACCTCCACGCCCGGCTCCGCGCGCACCATCTCCGCCAGCCGGCGGCGCGCCAGCTCCTCGTCGTCCACCACCAGGACGCGCGTGGGGATCATGCCGCCTCCGCCGATTCCGCCGGCACCGATGCCGCCGCGCGCTCCAGCGGGATGCGAATGGACGCCGCCACGCCCGGCCGCGTCTCGCGCAGCGCGAAGGTGTGCCGCGGGCCGTACATCTGCTCCAGCCGCAGGCGGACGTTGCCGATCCCGACGCCTTCGCGCGATAAGCCGTCCGGCGTCGCGGGGCCGGCGCCGTCGTCGCGCACCTCCAGCGCCAGCCACGCGCCCTCCCCCCGCGCGGAGACGGTGACGGTGGTGGCGGATGCGGAGCGCTCGGCGCCGTGGCGGACGGCGTTCTCCACCAGCGGCTGCAGGACGAACCGCGGCACCAGGGAGTCGCGCACCGCGTCGTCCACCCCCATCCGCACGCGCAGCCGGTCGCCGAAACGGAGCGTCTGGATGGCGAGATACGCCTCCAGCAACGCCAGCTCGTCGCGCAGGGGCACGCGCGGCGTGGCACCGCCGTAGACGGACGCGCGCAGCAGGTCACCCAGCTGCACGGTCATCTGCTCGGCGGCGGCGGGGGACTCGCGCACCAGCTGCGCGATGGCGTGCAGGGTGTTGAAGACGAAGTGGGGCTGGATCTGCATCGTCAGCGCGTGCAGGCGGGCCTCGGACAGGCTGGCGGCCAGGCGCGCGCTGGCCATCTCGCGGTCGCGCGCCTCGCGGTGCAACCGCCACGCGACGCCGGCGGTGACGATTATCCCGAAGAGCAGCAGGTCCGACGCGAACAGCCGCGTCAGGTTCAGCCGCAGCAGCGAGGCGAAGCTCTCGCCCGGGGCGTGCCAGGGGCGCAGGAAGCGGCCGAGCGCCATCAGCACCACGTTCGCCACGTGCACGGCGCACCCGGCCAGCAGGTACGCGGCCACGGTCGCCGGATGCAGCCGCGGCGGCCAGCGGCGCACCAGCAGCAGCACCACCGGCGCCAGCAGCCCCCAGCTCGCCCACTCCACCGCGTTGTCCACCACCAGCCGCGCCCAGCCGACGGCCACGCCGGCGTCCAGGCGGAGCATGGCTTCCTGGATGATGGACAGCAGCACCACGGCCGCCCAGACCGCCGCCGGCCCGCGCCAGCCGGGCGTTCCGCGGGTTAATGAGCCGGTGAGATCATGCATGGGAGGGAAAGCGGGAGTGCGGGAGGGAAGTCCGTTCAGGATAGCCGCGCCGCAGCCGTGCGGACAAGCAACGTGTCGCCAGCCGTACCCACGGCGCCGCCAGCCGTCGGGGCCCTCACCCGCGGGGCCCTCACCCGCGGGGCCCACACCCGCGGCCTGAGAGCCGCACCCTCTCCCGCAAACTGCGGGGGAGAGGGGATACACTTCGGGAGTTCAGCGGGAGGTGCGGTTGCGCTCGCACCACCGGGGAAACGCATCGCGCCGCGCGGGAAACGGCACGCGACAGGCGCGTTTCGATCGGCATCGGCATCGACTCATCGTCCACCCGTTCAGCCAGATGCGGTTCCTCGACAACGGGTGGAGCAGATGAAGAGCATCGGATGGAGGTGGGTAGCCGCGGCGATCCTCGCGATGGCGGGCATCGCAGCGGCGTGCGATGCGCCGGACGCGCGGGCGCAGGCACAGCCGATGGTGGACGTGCCGTTCGACACGGCGATGGGCGGACTGGTGGTGGTGCGCGCCGCGATCAACGGCGGTGAGGCGGGTGGTGGGTGGTGGACAGCGGCGCGTCCATCTGCGTCGTGGATGCGGCGCTGGCGGAGCGGCGCGGGCTGGAGCGGGCGGGGCGCGGCTCCGTGAGCGGCGCCGGCGCGGGGCGGGTGGCGGCGGACACCATCCGCGGAGGCGTGCAGGTGGAGGTCGGCGGGGAGGCGGCGGAGTGCGAGCGGACGGTGGCTATCGACCTTTCCGGGCTGACGGAGCCGCTGCGGCAGCGGGTCGACGGTATCCTGGGGTTCGACTTCCTGCGCCGGTACGTGGTGGAGATCGACTACGCGGAGCGCCGGCTGCGGCTGCACGATCCGCGATCGTACCGGTACGCCAGCACCGGGCGGCGCATTCCGCTGCAGTTCCGCAACCGTCAGCCGTACGTCACGGCGCGCATCTCCGTGGGGCACGGGCCGCCGGTGGAGCGCACGCTGCTGGTGGACACCGGCTCCGGCGACGCCGTGGACGACAGCCTGCTGCTGCAGTCGCCGCGGCCCACGCGCACCGTGACCGGCGGCGTGGGCCTGGGATCGACGTACCAGGTGACGTCGGGGTTCCTGGACGCGGTGGAACTGGGTGGATTCCGCTTTACGGACGTGCCCGGCGTGGCACCCGGGCCGTCACTGGTGGGCGGGGCCGTGCTGCGCCGATTCACGGTGATCCTGGACTACGGCCGGCAGGAGATGATCCTGGAGCCCAACCGCCACTTCGCGGACCGGTTCGGACCGAGTTAGGGAAGAGTGCGTTAGTGCGTTAGTGCGAAAGGGCGAGAGTGAGAGTGAGAGTGAGAGTGAGAGGCGTGCTTCGAGTGCGTCGCAGGCGCGATTCGGAGAGCAGGGGCGGGCGTTCGCGTCCGGCGGTTGAATCGAAACCGCTGCTGGCACATCACGAAATCCGACTGCGCGGATCGTTATCGCGACGTTCTTGCCGTAAACACGAAGGACCTGCCGCGGCGCGACAGGTCCTTCGTCATACATCATCCGATCCGTGTTCGTGCAGTTCACTTACGCACGAACGCGCCTCTCAGCCACGAGGTGGTTCGTTGCGTGAACGAGTCAATAGCCGCAGTAGTAATCGTAGATCCTTCTGTAGTTGGTCTCGACGCCCCAGATGACCTGATAGGTGCCGTCGCAGTACTCATAGGCTTCTCCGACCAAGGTGGTGCGGGCGGAGTTCGAGTAGAACTTGAAGTGCAACAGGATGTCGGCCTGTTCGGCGACTGCGACCACCGAAGCGTCCGCGGGCGCGGGGGGCGGTGCGGCAGCGGAGAGCGCGGCCACGGCGACGGCGGCGGCCAGGATCGGGCGGGCGAGGGTGCTCAGCATTGCGATTCCTTCCATTCGAGGCGGGAGGTGTGCGCACGGCGCGGACTGGACCGACGGTCGATCCCAGCAATCACACACTCTATCAGTCAGTAATTGTAGAATAACGCAGAGGTGCGGCGCGGTCAACGCATGCGATCGGGATCTTTGGACTCTCCGTGCATACCAGACAAGGATCTAGCGGAGGACGCGGGGGGCTCTCGCGCATCGTCGAATCTCGCGCATTCACAGACTCTCATGAATTTTCTCACGCAGAGTCAGCAGGGTCAGCGGAGTTTGTCCTGCGCGAGGGATCACCGCTCTGCTGACTCTGCTGACTCTGCGTGAGGAATTCTTTTCTCCACTCCCGAAACACGAAGGACCTGCCGCCGCGCGACAGGTCCTTCGTCATCCACCATCCAATCAGTGCCCGGCGCAGTTCACTCACGCACTAACGCACTAACGCACTCACGCACTCACGCACTTTCATCCCTCGAGCAGCAGCGACGTCGGGTCCTCCACCATGCGCTTGACCGTCACGAGGAAGCGCACGGCTTCGCTGCCGTCCACGATGCGGTGGTCGTAGGTGAGGGCCACGTACATGATCGGGCGGATCTCGATCTGCCCGTTCACCACCACCGGGCGCTCCACGATGTTGTGCATCCCCAGGATGCCCACCTGCGGCGGGTTCAGGATGGGCGTCGACAGCATCGACCCGAACACGCCGCCATTGGTGATGGTGAAGGTGCCGCCCTGCAGCTCCTCCAGTGTCAGCTTGCCGTCTCGCGCCCGCGTGCCCAGGTCCGCAATGGACTTCTCCAGCGCGGCGAAGCTCAGCCGGTCGGCGTCGCGCACCACCGGCACCACCAGCCCCTCCTCCGCGCCCACGGCGATGCCGATGTCGTAGTACTGCTTCAGGACGATCTCGTCGCCCTGGATCTCGGCGTTCAGCCGCGGGAACTGCTTGAGCGCGCCGATGACCGCCTTGGTGAAGAACGACATGAAGCCCAGCTTGATGCCGTTCCGCTTGACGAAGTCGTCCTGCCGCGCCTTGCGCAGGTCCATCACCGCCTTGAGGTCCACCTCGTTGAAGGTGGTCAGGCTGGCCGTGGTCTGCTGCGCCTCCACCAGCCGCCGCGCGATGGTCTGCCGCCGCCGCGACATCCGCTGGCGCTCCTCGCGCGCGTCCGCCGCGCGCGGCGCGGGCGTGGCCGCGGGCTTCGCTGCAGCGGCCGGCTGTGGCGCGGGCTGCGGCGTCTGCGCGGGCTGCGGAGTCGCGGCGCCGGGCTGGGGCTGGGCGGCGGCGCGGTGCTCCTCGATCACCCGCAGCACGTCTTCCTTGGTGACGCGCCCGTTGGGCCCGGTACCGCGGATGGTGGCCACGTCCAGCCCGTGCTCCGCCACCAGCGCGCGCACCGCCGGCGAGGTCTGCGCATCGGCCGATCCCCCGTCCGTGGCTGGCGCGGCGGCCGCCGCGGGTGCCTGGGCCGCGGGCTGCTCCGCCGGCGCCTTCTCCTCGTAGCGCGCGGAGGCCGTCTGCCCCGCCGCGTCCGCCGGAGAGGCGCCGTCCGCCTCGAGGATGCCCAGCAGCTCGTTCACGCCGACGGTATCGCCCTCGTTCTTCTGGATCTTGCCCAGCGTGCCGGCGGCCTGCGCGGCGACCTCGACGGTGATCTTGTCCGTCTCCAGCTCCACC
>DATAAG010000412.1:0-13975 GCA_036260235.1 Longimicrobium sp. | reverse complement strand
GAGCCGCGCCGCGACGAAGCGCTGCAGCAGCCCCCGCACGTGCCCGGGCAGCTGCTCCCAGTGGACGGGCCGCCGGGCGAACCGCCCCTCCTCGCCCACCCGCACCATCAGGAGAAAGGCCTCCCGCAGGCCGGCCTCGTCCTCGCCGGAGAGGTGCACCGAACCTTCCTGGAGCGAGCCTCGTCCCGTCTCCGCGACGTGGGCGCGGAGCACGGCCTCGGCCGCCCGCGCCACGCACCCCTCCAGCCCTCCCAGGTCGTTCCGGTACTCGTCGACCTCCAGCAGGCCGTCGCCTCCGTGCCGCTCCCACAGCTCCCGCAGCGCGAAGGCCAGCAGCGGGAGCGCGTCGGCGGTCCCGGTGTCGCCGGCCATCGCCGGCACCAGCCCCGGCTCCAGCTCGATCCCCGCGACCTGGGCGGGACCGGCGATCACCTGCGCGAGCGACTCCCGGGCCATGGGCCCCACGGGCAGGCTCTCGAACGGGATCCCCTGCAGCGGCGGCTGCTCCTGCCAGGTGCCCAGGAAGTCGGAGCGCAGCGTCCCCAGCACCAGCAGCCGGCTCCCCGGGGCACGCAGCAGCGCCGCGAGAAAGGGGAGAAACCGCGCCACCTCGTCCGCCCCGCCCGGGGCGAGCAGCTCCTCGCACTGGTCGACGGTCAGCAGGAGGGTGCCGTCGCGGCGGCCGGAGGCGTCGCGAAGCTCCTCCAGCACCCCGGCCAGCCGGTCGCGGATCTCCCCGGCGGACGGGCCTTCGCGCAGGAGGCGGTCGTGGATGGCCTGCCACTCCACCGGCCTTCCGGCGCGCGCGAAGCCGGCGGCGACCACGCGCGCCAGCTCGGCGAACGGGCGGTCCAGGGGGCGGAACGGGTCCAGGGGAAGCCAGGCGGCGCTGTCGCGCCCGAGCCGCGGGAGCAGCCCGGCCCGCACCAGCGACGACTTGCCGCTCCCGGAGGCGCCCAGCACCAGCACCAGCCGGGGACCGCCGAACCGGTGCAGCTGGTTGAGCAGGTCGAGGCCCCGGCGGATCTCCGCGTCGCGTCCGAAGAAGACCGCCGCGTCCTCCGCCTGGAAGGTCAGCAGCCCGGGATACGGCGGCCGGGCCGGGTCCCAGCTCATCGGCGCGTTCGGGTCCAGCCCCGCGCTCAGCAGCCCGCCCCAGAGCCGCGCGTACGCCTCCTCCCACCCCCGCGTGGCGTCGATGGCCTGCCGCCCCGTGAGCAGCCCGTCCACCGGCGTTGCGTCGATCCGGATCGGGAAGATGTGCTTGCCGAGCGCCTTGGCGTGCGTGATCTCCGCGAAGCACCAGCGCGACGCCATCGAGTGCCCGCTGCAGAGCACGATCACGGCGCGGCAGCCGCGCAGGCGCGCGTACAGTTCCTTCTCCCAGTCGCGCCCGGCCGGGATCCCCTTCTCCGGGTCGAAGTCCAGGAACACCGAGTGGTAGCCCCGCTCGGCCAGGCGGGCCTTCAGCCGTTCCGCCGTGGGGTTGTCGTGGCTGCTGTGGCTGATGAAGATGCTGCTCACGGAATCATCGCGTCGAAGCCGGGCGGGGGGTGCGGCCGGCGAGGGGCGCCGCCCGCCGCCGGGGCGGCCCACGGATTCGGCGGCGAGCGGCCTGGCGCTGTCGGGGAAGGTGCATGGGCCGGAGGGCGCAGGCACGATAGTCTGGCGGCGGGACCCGAGCAAGGCGCGCCGCCGCCCTGCGGCAGCCTCCGGCGAGTGTCCATGCGCACCGCGGAGCCCGGCCGATCGCATGGCGGCGGAGCGGGGTGTTCCAGCCGCCCGCTGGCCGCTGGTGGAGACGCCGCCGCCCGGGAGAGCGGCGGCGTCCGCGCGTTGTGCTCTTTGCGAATCAAACCGGAACTCGCCTCGCCCGCGCCTGGAGCGACTGAAGCCGCCGCTGGAACCTCGCAAAGTCCGCCTGCGCGGACTGCATCGCTGCCCCAGAGGGTGTTGCCAAACCGCACCCGAGCCTTGTCTTCCTGAGGGAGGCGCCGCGCCTCCCCTGGCGTTCGCACCGCACTCTGGCGCCGACCGAAGGATCTTGCCGGCAGAAGCGAGGGGCTGGCTTCGTACCGCAACAGCCAGCCGCGGGTGACGGAGAGAAGATCCTTCGGTCGCGCGCAAGCGGTTGTGCGTACACGGTTTCCGTGTGGCGCTCCCTCAGGAAGACAACGCTCGTTCGTGGCGGTTTGGCGGTTTGGCAACACCCTCTCAGCCTCAGGAAGTCGAGGCGCTTCAATCAGAAACCGAGATTCTTGAACACGCCCCCAGGAGCGTGGTGGCGAGCCCGGGCGGAACGAGTTGCCGGATCTGGTCCGCAACGGGCATCGCGCGCCCGGGGTGCGTTCCAGCGCCGTCCTCGCGACCGCTTCGGCGGAAGCCTCCGCGTCGTCGAGCCGGCGGAGGCCTCGTCCGTCGCCGGCGGATGGGCTCGCTGCACATCATCCCGGCAGGGACGCCGTGCTCGCGACTGTGGCGGTGCTGCCCCGGTGACGGAGACGCGCAGGGAGTAACGACGGGTCCCTCCGTGGCGCAGCGCTGCGGGTGGACCAGCCGCCGCTGGCGCCCGCGCCGGTGTACCTCCTGGAGACCCCGGCGGGTGTCACGCCGGCCGCGCGGCGGGGAGAGGCGCGGCGGAACGCCTTCTTTTGGCATGAACGATGCGCCGCATCCGTGGGCCGTCCGGCCCGGCCGCCCCACCGCGTGCCATCCTCCCGCTCTCCGCCGACTCCCGCCGCACCCGGAGGTGCAATGCGCGTCCAGATCGTCCCCAGGGATCCCCTCTACGTCCTCAATCACTGCACGAAGTACCTGGCCCGGGACAGCACCGATCCGCGCCACAGCTACTGGGGGACGTACGACGGGCAGCCGCGCGCCCGCATCAGCGAGCCCTGGCGCTTTCCCGTCATCGACAGCCACGACGGTGACGGCGCCGACGCGTACGAGTGGAACGACGTCACCTTCGTCCACGGGTCCCGGCCCGGGGAGCCGGAGCCGCGGGAGGTGCTGCTGCTCACCACCTGCAACACGCTCTGGGAGCCGATCCCGCTGGAGCGGGTGGGCGATTCGGTGTTCCTGGCGCGCACGCTCAGGGTGCGCAAGGGCGAGCGCCACCGGTACCGGTTCGTGGTGGACGGAGCGCCGGCGCTGGACCCGGTGAACCCGCAGACGGAGGTGCTGCCCACGGGCGAGGTGTGGTCGTCGTTCTTCACCTGGGCGTACAACCAGCCCATCACCTTCGAACGGTGGGAGCTGGCCATCCTGGACCGGCTGGTGCGGCACATCCTCCCGTTCAACAGCCGGGAAGCGCGGAACTTTCTGCAGCGCGGCGCCAACGAGGGGAACGTGGGGCACCTGTACCGGCTGGACCTGGGGGTGGGCGCCACCAACTACGTGGACAAGGTGGTGGCCCGCGAGGAGCGGCACCGGCTGTACGCCTACAAGACCTGCCTGGAGATGCTGGACACGGTGCTGCGCGCCCGCAACCCGGGGCGCGACCCGGAGTTCCTGAACGAGAGCAGCTACACGCGGCTGTACGACGAGATGGCGGACGGAAGCCGCTGGCCGGCCCTGTTCGCGGACGGGTGGAACCCGGCCCGCTACGGCGACCCGGGGCACTTTCTGTGGCTGCTGCGCCGCCATGCCATGACCGGCGCCTTCGCGCACCCCAGGTACGGCGGCAACGCCGGCGGAATGGCCTGGGCCTACCTGGGCGAGCACTACCGCACCGACACGGGCGAGACCGCGTTCAACTGGCGGCAGGCCGTCGAGCCGCCGCTGGGCACCAGCACGGAATACCGCGGCTGAGCGCCGCGGGGAGGAATCGATGAGAGACCAGTTCGACGTGGTGATCGTGGGAAGCGGGGCCGGCGGCGCGCCCATCGCCCACGAGCTCGCGCGCGCGGGGCGGTCCGTGCTGGTGCTGGAGAAGGGCCCCCTGCTGCGCACCCAGGACGAGACGCGGCCGGGAAGCCGCAGCGACTTCAAGCGCGACGAGATGTTCAACGCCGGCCCGGAGCGGGTGATCACCATTCCCGGGGTGGCCAACACCGGCGCGTCGTTCTACGCCAGCCACGTGGAGCCGGACCTGAACGACGAGCCGCACCTCTTCAGCGACCTGTCCGGCAGCGCGCCCAGGGTGACCGTCGAGGGCTACACGGCGCAGGTGGTGGGGGGCGGCACGCAGCTGTACGGCGCCGTGTCGCTGCGCTTTGCCCCGGACGACTTCCGGCTGCGCAGCTTCAACCAGGGGCGCGGCCGGCCCCTGCAGAGCGCGCCGGGCGACACGCTCACCCACGTGCGCGACTGGCCCTTCGGCTACGACGTGCTGGAGCCGTACTACGCCAAGGCCGAGCGGCTGCTGGGGATCAACGGCACCACGGCGGGGCAGGGCAAGCCCTTTCCCTCCGGCGACTTCTACCAGCGGCCGCTGGATCCCAACCCCATCAGCCAGTTCGCGCTGGCGGGGATGCAGGCGCTGGGCTACACCGCGTACCGCACCCCGCTGGCGGTGATCACCGAGGACCACGCGCCCAGCGGGCGGCGGGCGGGATTTCCCAAGGTGGGGTTCGTGAACCGCTACGGCGACCCGATGGGCTTCAAGTCCAACACCTGGGTCACCCTGCTGCGCCCCACCATCCGCGACGGGCACGACCTGGAGGTGCGCCCCAACAGCGTGGTGACGCACCTGGAGAGCGGCGGCGGGCGGGTGTCGCGGGTGCACTACCGCGACCCCAGCGGCCGCCCCGCCACCGTCAGCGGGCGCCTGGTGGTGGTGGCCTGCTCGGCGGTGGAGTCGGTGCGGCTGCTGATGCTTTCCGCGGAGAACGACCGGCAGGGGTTCGGCCGCGAGGTGCGGTACCAGGAGAACGGCAGCCTGCTGGGCCGCTTCTTCCTGACCCACTGCTTCGGGGGCGCGGAGGTGGCGGTGCGCGGCCACCGCTACGACAAGTCCATCTCGCTGGACAGCGACTACGCCACCGACGCCTGCGCCCGGCGCGAGTTCCTGGAGGAGAACGGGCTCTGGGCGGGGGCCGCCATCTACAACAACACTTCCGACCAGTCGCTCCCCGTCACCCTGGCCCGCACCCACGGCAGCACCGACCTGGACACCTTCTGGGTGGGGTTCATGGGCGACGTGGGCAAGCGCGGCGAGAACATGGTGCGGTGGTTCGACGAGGACTTCGGCACCCGGCTGTCGGTGAGCTTCATGGCCAACCAGATCCCCCGCTGGGAGAACCGCATCGAGCTGCACGGGGTGACGGACAAGTGGGGGCGCAGGTCCGCCCACATCATCAAGGACTGGCACCCCCACGACCAGCACGTGATGAACGTGCTGGCGCGGGTGTGCGAGGACATCCTCCTTTCCGGCGTCCCGGGCTCCACCCGCGACGACATCAGCGAGGGGTCGGTCTACGGCAACGCCGTCCGCATCGCCAACCACATCCTGGGCGGCATGCGCTTCGGCACGGACCCGGACGACTCCGTGCTGGACCCCGACTGCCGGGTGTGGGAGATGGACAACCTGTACGTGACGGACGGCTCGTTCATGCCCACCTCGGGGGGCGCCAACCCCACGCTCACCATCCAGGCCAACGCCTTCCGCGTGGCCGACGCGCTGCGCGCCCGCCTGTAAGCCCCCACCGGGAGACTCCATGGACCCGCGCTTCGACGACATCGCCAACGATCCCTGGAACGAGGTGTTCCAGGTGGTCTTCTTTCCGGACCGCATCTACCACGCGCAGTACCTGAACGCCACCCGCAGCCCGCGCTACCGCTACCGGGTGCGGGAGGTGCGCGGCAAGGCCGACATCACGGTGATGAAGGGCGAGGTGTTCCTGGACGGGATGCGGCTGTGCAGCTTTCTGCGGCTGGAGACGCACGCCACGCGGCTGGTGGAGACGGCGCGCGAGCGCAGCCGCTTTCTGGGCACCTCCATCCTGGCCAGCGTGGCCGCCTCCACCGGCGAGCCGGGCGGGCCGCGGGCGCAGGCGCAGGTGCGCATGCACTTCTGTCCCTGGATCGACGCCTTCCAGGTGGAGCTGTGGGAGACGCTGGAGCCGCCGGCCGGCCGGCGCCACGACTTTCGCGTGCTGGACCTGATGGGCCACGGCGGCTCCATCACCCGCGTCCCGCAGTTCGGCCCCCTGCTGGCGGAGCCCAGGGCGGTGAAGTGGGTGAACGTGTCGTTCCGCGAGAACGACACCTACCAGCCCTCCGGCTTCCACGTCCCGGCGGAGAAGGCGGCGTGGGACAACTACTACGAGCGCAACATCCAGGTGCCCAACACGCAGGAGCCCAGCAGCGACGCCAACACGGTCAGGGAGTCCAGCTACGGGGTGAACTTCCAGCGCGGCTGGTTCGTGCGGAAGGTGCGCGACATCGCGCCGGTGCGGTACCGCAACGCCATGATGAACGACCCGGCGCCCGGGCGCGCGCACGACAACGTCATCGAGATGCGGTGGGTGCTGCAGCAGGAGTTCGGGGGGACGGTGGTCTTCTTCCACGAGGTGACCATTCCCCCCGGCACCACCGAGGGAACGCACCAGCACATCGGCAGCGAGGAGCTGTACTTCATCACCGAGGGGCGGGGGGTGGCGTACATGGGCGCGGAGGACGACCCCTCGCTGCGCGACGCCTATCCCACCGTGGAGCGGGACATCTTCGGGATCGGCCCCAAGGCGTGCAAGCAGGTGCCGGTGGAGCCCGGCAGCGTGATCTACACCAAGAGCGGGGGCATTCACGGCATCGAGAACCCGGGGCCGGACCCGCTGCGCTTCGTCGCGTTCCTGTACCACAGCGCCTGACCAACGACCGACCGGGGACCCGATTCATGATCCAGCCCATCGTCGACGCCGAGATCGCGGCCGTGCAGCCGGTGCCGCCGGGGACCACGCCCGCCTACAACCGGGAGAATCCCGTCTGGAAGGTGGTGGACGCGGTGGAGGCGGCGGAGCTGGCGGCCGGCCGCGAGCACTACGTGGCCGACTCGCTGCAGTACCTCTTCGCCGTCCGCTCGATGGCCCTGTACGGGCCCTCCGGCGATGCCTGGCAGGTGCGCGACCCCCGCGGGCAGGACAACAAGAACGACTTCCAGAAGCAGAACGTGCGGGCGTTCGAGCTGGCCGGCACCCACCTGGTGCGGGGGTGGGCGCACGCGGGGGAGTGGACGGGCCCGTTCCTGCGCCTGTCGTACCTTCCCGGCCCGGACTCGCCGCTGCTGGGGCCGGGCGGGGTGCTTCCCGGCGAGCGCCTGCTGGCGTACCTGCGGGTGGGGGGCGCCAGCACGGGAGACGCGCTGCTCCCGGTGCCGTACAACCCCGTGAGCCACCGCTACGAGGTGGAGCTGTGGGGGGTGAGCGGCGGCGGCCTGCGCGCGCAGCTGGACCCCAAGGGGCAGGCGGCCGTGGACCGGGGCGAGCTGCAGCAGCGGCCGGACCTGGTGCGGGGCTCGCTGGCGGACTTCCAGGGCCCGGGCTTCGACGCGCTGCGCGACCAGGCCACCCGCGAGGGGCGCGCGATGGAGACGTGGGACCACGTGCCGGACCACGCCATGCACCCGGTGCGGCCGCTGCACGTGGAGGTGGCCTGGGCCACGGCGGACCGCGGGGCGTGGGACTCGCGCGGCGGCGCCAACCATCACTACGAGTTCGCCATGAGCTTTCGCGGCTGGGGGCACTGGCTGGGGGCGGGGAGCTCCTCCAACCCGCACGGCGGCGTGGGGACGCTGGAGTACCGCAACCTGTACTCCAACTACTTCGGCTACGAGGGGCGGCGCCGGGCCGCGCTGGGCGCCGCGTGGCAGCCGGAGCTCGGGCGCGAGGTGGCGGAGTGGAGCTTCGACGCCGACGGCCGCAAGCCGCCCGTGGACCGGCTGGAGCCGTTCCTGGCGGTGGACTACATGGACCTGCACATCCTCAAGCCGGGGTGCTGCATCGGCATTCACCGCCACCGCGACAACCAGGAGGTGTTCCTGCTGCTGCAGGGCAAGGCGCTCATGGTCACGGGCGACTGGGGCCAGCACCCCGCCCGGGCGCGCGCGTTCGAGGTCCGCACCATGCAGCCGGGCGACCTGGCGGTCATCAAGGGCGGGCAGCTGCACGCCCTGGTGAACCCGCTGGACGAGAACGTCCAGCTCTTCATGTTCGGCGGCTACGACTGATCGGCAGCCCCGAAGACGAAAGCCCTCGCACGGGCCGGCGGAGCCAGCAGCGTCGGGATCGCCTCCCCCGCCTCCCCCGCATGAGAACGTCCTTCTTCCCGGGTTCCTGCTCCGCCGGCCCCGGCCGGCGGGCGCACTCCCTCTCTCCAGCAGAGCTCCACCATGCCGGCTTCGCAGGAACACGTGGGCCCCGGCACGCCGCTGGGCGCCACCCTGGTGGCGGACGGCGCCGTCTTCTGCGCCTGGGCGCCCGGCGCCACGGCGGTGCACGTGGCGCTGCACGGCCCCGGCCGTCCCGCCCCCGGCGAGTGGCGCGCGTCGGACGAGAGCCTGCTGGTGCGCCGGGGCGACCGCTGGGCCGGCTTCTTTCCCGGCGTGGACGAGGGAACGCCGTACCGCTTCTGGACCGCCGGCCCCGGCGGCGACGGGTACCACCGCGACCCGCGCGCCCGGGAGCTGGAGCTGCGGGAAGACCCCCCGGCGTGCCTGGTGCGCGGGCCGGACGACTACCCCTGGCACGACGGGGGCTTTCGCCCGCCCCCCTTTCACGAGCTGATCCTGTACCAGCTGCACATCGGCGTCTTCTACGCCGTGCGCGACGGGCGGGACGTTCGCCCCCGGCGGGTGAGCAAGTTCCTGGACGTGCTGGACCGGCTGGAGTACCTGGCCGCCCTGGGGGTGAACGCCATCCAGCCGCTTCCCGTGGTGGAGTGGCAGGGCACGCGCAGCCGCGGCTACAACAACACGGACTTCTTTTCGCCGGAGATGGACTATGCCCTGGACCCGGAGGAGCTGCCGCCCTACCTGGAGCGGGTGAACGCCCTGCTGCGGAAGAAGGGGAGGTCCGAGCTGCGCGCGGAGAACCTGCACAGCCAGGTGAACCAGCTCAAGGCCATGGTGGACCTGTGCCACGTGTACGGCATCGCCGTCATCGCGGACGTGGTCTACAACCACGCCGGCAGCCCCTTCGGCGAGGAGAGCATGCGCTTCTTCGACGAGCCGGCGGCGCAGGGCGGCGAGGACGCGGACCAGTACTTCATCGCCGGCATGGGGTGGGCGGGGGGACGGATCTTCGACTACCGCGAGCCGGAGGTGCGGCAGTTCATCATCGACAACGCCCGGCTGCTGCTGGACGAGTACCACGTGGACGGCTTCCGGTACGACGAGGCGCGCGTCATCCGCAACAACGACGGGGCCGGTTTCCTTCGCGACCTGACGGCCACGCTGCGCTACCACCGGCCCGGCGCCATCCAGATCGCGGAGTGGTGGGACGGGGACCGCGCCACCCCCGTGCTCCAGGACGAGCGGGGACTGGGGTTCGACGCGGCCATGGACGACCGGTTCCGGATCGCCATGCGCGACGTGCTGCGGGCCGCCTCGCGCGGCCAGGGCGAGTACGTGGAGCTGGACCGCCTGAAGGAGAGCCTGGACGTCCCGCCGGCGTACCCCGCGGCGTGGCGGGCCTCCACCCACCTGGAGAACCACGACCTGGTGGACGAGGACCGCGAGAAGAAGGAGGAGATCCAGCCGCGCATCCCCGCGCTGGCCAACCCCGCGGACCCGCGCGGCTGGTACGCGCGCAGCCGCTCGCGGGTGGCCACGGCGCTGCTGCTGACCACGCGGGGAATCCCCATGCTGTTCATGGGCCAGGAGTTCCTGGAGCGGAAGCCCTGGCACAACAACCCGGACGAGGCGGAGTGGCTGATCTCCTGGGCCGGGGTGGACGAGCCCGGGCCCAAGGGCGACTTCCTGCGGTTCACGCGCGACCTGGTGTGGCTGCGCCGGCGCCTTCCCGCCCTGTGCGGCGAGGAGCTGCGCGTCTTCCACCTGCACTCCGGCAACCGGGTGATCGCGTACCACCGGTGGCTGGAGGGGGAGGGAAGGGACGTGGTGGTGGCGGCGTCGCTGAACGAGTCCTCCTGGTACGGCTACCGGATCGGCTTTCCCTGGCCGGGGCGGTGGACGGAGGTGTTCAACAGCGACTTCTACGACGGGCTGCCGAACCCGCAGGTGGTGGGGAACGGCGGCGGCGTGACGGCGGACGGTCCCCCGCTGCACGATTTCGGCTTCTCCGCGGCGATCACCATCCCGGCCAACGGGGTCGTGGTGTTCGTCCGCGAATAGGCGGATTCCGGGTCTCCCGATCCGCCCCCGGCGGCGAAGAAAGAGCGCGTCCGGGTCCGACAGTTCTGGATGCGGCGGCGCGCGGTCGGTCCCCGGACGCGGCGGTGTCTGGACGGAGCAGGGACGCCATGCCCGGACGGCGGGACGGGGCCGGTTCAGGACGACGGGTGCACCGCCGCACAGGAACCGCGCGGGCCGGTGGCGTGATCGGCGCTGCCGTTCCGGGCCGGACCGGCGCCGCGCGGCTTCCCGCATCGTTTCCGCTGCCGCCGCAGTCGCTTTCCGCCGGTATTCACCCGTTGCCGAATGCGCCCGGAGAGGCCACCTTGTAGCGCCGCAGGGCCCCCAACCCGCGCTGCCGTTTCACCGCCGTGCCCGTGGTTCCACCGCTCCTCAGATCCGCCCGTGATCCAGTCCCGGTGCTGCTCTCCGAATCCGGCGGCGGCGGGGGATCGTACTCTCGCCGACGCTCTTGGCGTCACTCCTGGTGTCGTGAACCATCGTTGCCGTAGACCATCATGAGCAAGGCCAAAGTCCTGTTCTTTGCCGCCGACCCGCTTTCCGCGCCGCCGGACGGACACACCGCCCGCCTGCTGCTGGACGAGGACGTGCGGCAGATCCGCGAGAAGGTGCGCGCCGCCGAGCACCGCGACGCCCTGGAGTTCGACCTGCGCCTGGCCGCGCGGCCGGACGACCTGCTGCAGGCGCTGAACGAGACCCGGCCGCAGGTGGTGCACTTCAGCGGGCACGGCGAGTCCGAGGGGCTGGTGCTGGCCGGCGCCAACGGGCGGGGGCCGCACGTGGTGGACGCGGCGGCGCTGGGGCAGCTGTTCGAGCTCTTTCGCGGCGACATCCGCGTGGTGGTGCTGAACGCCTGCTTCTCGCTGCCGCAGGCGCAGGCGATCGCCGCGTCGGTGGGGTGCGCCATCGGCACCCGCAGCTCCATCTCCGACCAGGCCGCCATCACCTTCGGGGCGGCCTTCTACCGCGCCATCGCGTTCGGCCACTCGGTGAAGATGGCGTACGACCAGGCCCGCACGGCGCTGGCGCTGGAGCACTTCGACGACCGCCAGTGCCCGGAGCTGGTGTGCCGCCCCGACGTGGATCCCGCCCGGCTGGTGCTGATTCCGGTGCCGGCCGCGCCCGCGCCGACGGTCGCCGCGCCGCCGCAGCCCGCTCCGTCTCAGCCCGGCCTGCCGGAGCCCGTCTCCGACCCGGCTCCCGAGGCGCCGCGGAACGGCGGGGCGGGAAAGAAGATCCTTCTGCCCCAGGCGCCCGCGCCCCGGGTGGCCGCACCGCCGGCGCCCGCGCCGCCGGACGGCGCGTCGATGTACAGCCTGATCGTGACGGCGGAGGAGGACGCGTGGGAGGGGCGCCGCTACGGCATTCCGCGCGCGCGGTTCGGCGAGCACACCGCGGAGAGCCTGCGGGCGCGCTTCGGCCGGCTGGACGACGCCGCCATCCGCGCGCTGACCTCCATGCCCGCGCTGCTGGCGTACGAGGAAGCCTGCGACGAGCCCGCCTGCGTGGCGCGTATCACGCGCGTCGCGCTGGGCTCCGACAGCGAGATCCGCTTCGACTTCAAGCCGGTGCCGGGGATCGCCCCCATCTCCGCCGAGCAGCTGGCGCAGCTGCGGTGGGAGCTGGACATCACCGACCGGGAGCTGAACCGTACGCACTGGGCCATCAAGGAGATCGACCTGATGGAGGTGCTGCGCGAGGCGGGGATCCACGCCCCCAACCCGGTCGTGGAGAAGACCCTGAACCGGCCCGCGGGGGAGCTGGAGCGGTGCCTGGACATCTGTCCCGCGGTCTTCGAGATCCCCTCCGGCCCGCGCGACCCGGGGCTGGTGGCGGTGATGATGCCGTTCTCGCAGGAGTTCGCCGAGACCTACCAGGAGATCCGCAAGGCGTGCGAGGCGGTGGGGCTGCGGTGCCAGCGGGCCGACACCATCTGGGAGGAGAGCACCATCATGCAGGACGTCTTCAACCTGATCTACCGGAGCGCGGTCACCATCGTGGACCTGTCCGGGCGCAACCCGAACGTGATGTACGAGTGCGGCATCGCGCACACGCTGGGGCGGCCGGTGCTGCCCATCTCGCGCAACATGGAGGCGCTGCCGTTCGACCTGGCCCACCACCGGGTGCTGGCGTACCTCCCCACCCCCGAGGGCCACGCGCGCATGCGTGAAAAGCTGGAAAGCCGCCTGCGGTCGATGACCTGCACGGCGCCCCTGTAGCCTCCTCCAGCTCCTGGCGCCGCGTCCGGCTCACCGCCGTCGCCGGAAGCCTCTCCCTCGCGACTTCGCGGGCTTCCGGCCGACTCATTCTCTGCGTCACCTCTTCTTCAGCAGGCCATCATGGGCAGGGTCAGGGTCCTCTTCTTCGCCGCCGATCCGCTTTCCGCTCCGCCGGACGGGCGCGCCGCCCGGCTGCGACTGAACGAGGACGTACGGCAGATCCGGCAGAAGGTGCGCGCGGCCGAGCACCGAGACGCGCTGGAGCTCGATTTTCGCCTGGCCGCGCGCCCCGACGACCTGCTGCAGGGCGACTGACCGATCGACTCCAGATTCTCCCGGCGTGAACACCGCCCCTTGCGCAGGCGCGGTTGCGAATTGATATTGGAATCCAGTTCTATTCTCCTCCTCCCATGAGGCCCATGGTCCGCGATCCACTCCAGCTCCGCAGCCGCGAAACCCTCGAGCGCGTGGCCGCCGCCACGGAACGGCTGCTCGAGGAGCGCACCTTCGAGGAGATCACCATCGGCGAGATCCTGCGCGAGGCGCGCTGCTCCAGCGGCTCGTTCTACGCGCGCTTCGCCGGCAAGGACGCGCTCCTCCCGTACCTGTACGAGCGCTACGACGCCCGGCTGCGGCCGCGCATCGAGGCGCGGCTGGCGGGGGCGCCGTGGAAGGAGATGACCTTTCGCGAGGCGTGCGAGGCGCTCGTGCGCGGGATGCTGGAGATGTACCTGGAGCGCCGCAACCTGATGCGCGCGCTGGCGCTCTACGCGCGGACGCACCCCGACGCGTTCAGCGACGCCTTCTACCAGCAGCGCCGCGAGGTGCAGGAACTGCCGCTCGCCACCCTGCGGCCGTTCCTGGACCAGGTCCCCCACCCGTCGCCGGAGGCGGCGCTGCGGATGGGGTTCTTCGTGGTCGCCTGCGCCGCGCGGGAGAAGCTGCTCTTTGGCGAGGCGCCGCACGCCGCGGTCACGCCCGTCACGGTGGAGGGGCTCACGCGCGAGCTGACGCACGTGCTGCACAGCTACCTGTCCACGCCGCCGCCGTGAGGCGGTGTTGCTTGCGCACGGACCGTTGTCTTCCTGAGCCTGAGAGGATGTTGCCAAACCGCCACGAACACGAACGTTGTCTTCCTGAGGGAGCGCCACACGGAAACCGCGTACGCACAACCGCTTGCGCGCGACCGAAGGATCTTCTCTCCGTCACCCGGGGCTGGCTCCCGCGGTACGAGGCCAGCCCCTCGCTTCTGCCCGGCAAGATCCTTCGGTCGGCGCCAGAGTGCGGTGTGAACGCCAGGGCAGGCGCGGCGCCTCCCTCAGCTTGACTTTCGCCTTTCAGGCGGCGTAAGCCAGGGCCTGCACCCAGTGCTCGAGTAGCCGGGCTGGAATTGTGGCGCTCTCCCGGTCTGACGGGGAGCACGACATAAATTCGCTCGCCCAGAGCC
>DATAAG010000411.1:0-6016 GCA_036260235.1 Longimicrobium sp. | reverse complement strand
GCGGCTCGTCGTCATCTCCCCGTCAGCCGGATCGGCGATGCGCGGCGATCACTCCGCCGCCGCGATCAGTCCGCCGATGCCGTCTCCGGCCGGGCGCCCGGCTCCGCCGCGACGATCTTGGGGACCGGCACCGCCTCCGGGGTGCCGTTCGCGCCGCCGTCCGCCGCCAGCTTGCCGAACATCTCCGGCAGTTCCACCCCGCCGATGTCCTGGATCACCTGCATCATGGGCGGCAGCGAGCGCGCCATCCCCTGCAGGAAGCTGCCCGTGGCGGCGCCGTTGCCGCTGTCCCACACCACCACCTTATCGAGCTTGATGTTGCTGATCGCCAGGGCCGCCGTCTCCGCCAGGTTGTCCAGGTGCTCCAGCATCAGCAGTTGGAAGGCCTCCTTCGAACCGCCCGCCGCGTCCACGATCTGCCGCAGGCCGTCCGCCTTCTTGGCCAGCATCTCGTACTGGCCGCGCGCCTCCGCCTCCAGCCTGGCGTAGGTCGCCGCGGCTTCGGCCAGCGCGTGGATGCGCCTCTTCTCCGCCTCGGCCTCGGCCTCCACGATGGTGCGGGCCTTCTCGGCCTTGGCCGGTGCCTCCAGCGCCGCGCGGCGCTCCGCCTCCACCCGCTCCGCCTCCGCCAGCGCCGCCTTGGCCATGGCGCGGTTCTGCGCTTCCTGCACCGCCGCCTCCGCCTCGCGCTTGCGCGTCTCCGCCACCTGGTACGCCTCCGCCTCGCGCACCTTGAGCTGCGCCTGCGTGGCCACGATCTGCGCCTGCGACTGCGCCTCGCCCGCGATGGCCCTGGCGTCGGCGCCGGCCACGGCCACGCGCTTCTTCTGCTCCGCTTCCTTGATGGCCACGTCGCGCTCGAAGGCGGCCGTCTGCTCGCCCACCTTCTGCTCCTTGTCCAGCTCCGCCACGCGCACCGCCTGCTCGCGCGCCGCCTCGCGGATGCCGATCTCGCGCGCCTTGTGGGCGTTGGCCACCTGGATCACCCGCTCGCGCTCCGCCTCGGCCACGCGGATCTCACCCATCCGCTCCTGGTCGGCCACGTCGCCGCGGGCCTTCTGCACCGCCTCGGCCGCCGCCTTGCGGCCGATGGCCTCGATGTACCCCGACTCGTCGTTGATGTCGGTGATGTTCACGTTCAGCAGCACCAGCCCCAGCTTCTTGAGCTCCGGCTCCAGCGAGGTCTGGATGTTGTGCAGGAAGGCGTCGCGGTCGCGGTTGATCTCCTCGATGCGCATCGACGCGATCACCTGGCGCAGCTGGCCGAAGATGATGTCCTGCGCCTGCCGCTTGATCTGCTCGGGGGTGAGCTTGAGCAGGCGCACCGCCGCGTTCTGCCGCACCTCGGGCTCCGTGCCGATGGCCACGGTGAACACGCTGGGCACGCTGACGCGGATGTTCTCGAAGCTGAGCGCGTCCTTGAGCGGGATGTCGATCTGGATGGGCTCCAGGCTCAGGTAATCGTACTCCTGGATCACCGGCCACACCATGGCGCCGCCGCCGCTGATGCACTTGGCTGCGTCGCCGCCCCCCACCTTGCCGCTGATCACCAGCAGCTTGTTGGCCGGGCACCGGCGGTACCGCGACACGAAGAACATCGCGGACCAGAAGACCACCAGTACGGCGGCACCGGCCAGCAGGAGCGTGGGGGAGATACCACTAGTTTGCATCGGCGGCTCCAATCAGGGGTTGAGGGGCGACCTCCAGGGTGTCCGGCCCCACCACGTCCACCACCACCACGGCGGCGCCGGTCGGGAGCGGCTCGCGGGACACCGCCTTGTACTCCACGGTGCGGCCCTGGAGGAAGAGGTGGACCTTCCCCGGCGCGCCCCGGCCGCCGGGAATGCTCAGGTACACGGTGGCCGGGTGCCCCACGGCGCCCTCCACGCGCACCACGCCGTCGCTTTCCATCCGGCGCATCCCGCGCATCACCACGGCGACGCCCGCCGCCACGGCCAGGCCCACGACGGCCGCGGTAGGAACGGCCAGCAGGCGGGGAAAGCCCCACTCCAGCGCGGCCAGCCCCGTCAGGCCAAAGAAGGTGAGCCCCGCGGCAATGGAGCGCAGGCTCAGCAGGTTCAGCCCGTCGCTGGCGTGAACGGCGTCGTGGTCACCAACGTCGTGCTCATGGGAGTCCAGGCCCATCAGGCCCATGAGCGACTGCAGCAGGATGAACCCGCCGCCGACAAGGGCGCACACCCAGAATATGGTGCTCACGAAGGTCCCCGGATGGAGGGATCGGGGCGGGGAGGAAACGTTTGTCGTCCACCGAACGTAGGCGCGTCCGCCCGCCCTGTCAACGGCATACGGCGTTGCGCCGTATGAGGTTTCGCTGGTGAAGAAGTGCGTGAGTGCGTGAGTGCGTGAGTGCGTGAGTGCACAGCATCGCGCCTTTACCCGGCCCTATTCCCTGTTCCCTATCCCCTACACCTTCAGCCAGAGCACCTGTCCGCCCAGCTTGTCCACGTACGTGTGATCCACGTCGTACACGTCCGTGTCCAGCGAGCCGACCTTGCCGGAGCCGCTGGACTGCATTAGCTGCCAACCGCGCGGGTCTGGCCTGGAAGCGCCGTCCACGTTGTACGCGGCCCAGTAGTGCTGGAACCTGAGCTTGGAGTAGAGCTGCGAGCCCGTGAGCCCCGGCTCCCACCCGACGTAGATCCCCGGGACATACCCGGCGTTCGCCACCTGCGTATACCAGTTGTTGCAGTACGCGATCACGTCCGGCGCAGCCGCCGACGTGCTCACCCCCTCCAGGTCCATCCACAGGTTCACCCCGCCGGGAAAGCCGATCTGCCGGGTGAACGCCGCGGCGTTCGCGCCGTACTCCGTCCCCAGGTCGCCGGTGGGCATCCAGCCCTCGTTCTTCACGTGCTGCACCGTCATCAGCGCGAAGCCCCTGGAAAGCAGCATGCTCGCCTCGTCCGCCGTCAGGTCGTTGGACTTCATCTCCGTGCGCCCCACGTAGCGCAGGGCGAACCGGTATCCCGCGCTCCAGAACGCGTCCGCCTGCGATTCGGTGATCACGGTGTTGGCGTCGAATCCCTTCACTCCGGCCGGGGCGGCCTGGGGGGTGCCTGCGAGCATGGCGTGTGGCTCCTGGAGAAGGGGAGGGGAGGGAGGAAGGCCCGCGCTACGGTACACGCCCGTGAACGCCGCGACAAGCACGTCGAGGCACGCCGCGGCGCGCCCCTCAGCCCCTGGCCCGATGATCGCGCGCCGTCGTAGCCGATCCGCTTTCCGCAGGACGAAACAAGGCCGGCGTCCGCACGTGCGGACGCCGGCTTCCGTTGCCCTCAGGCTGCCGTCGCGGTCAGCGGCAGGGGCGGAACCCGGACGACCAGCCGCAGCGCGTCCACACGTAGTACGCGTAGCAGTCTGGCGCGTCGCCGAGCAGCTCATGTTCGCATCGCTGCCACCGGGCCCGCACCCGGCGCCGCTGGTGCCTGGGCCCGGATCCGTCGTCGTGTCGTGGCACGTTCCACCCGTACAGGCGGCGGAACGGTCGATCTCCACGCACGTGTTGCACGACCAGTGGCCCTGCACCGTCCCCGGTGCCGCCTGGTCAGCCGGTGATGCGGCGCGCGGCGGCGAAGACGTCGTCCAGCATCTGCGGCGTAAGGCGGCCGGTGAACGTGTTCTGCTGCGAGGGATGATAGCTGAGCACCAGCGTGGGCCCGCCCTGCACCGGCACCAGCACGCCATGCCCGAACTTCGGGAGAGGATGAGGAAGGTCGTAGTTCGCCTCCCGAAGCAGGCGGACGGCCGCCTCGTACGCGAACCCGCCCAGGCACACGACGGCCCGCACGCCCGGCAGCAGCGCCAGCTCGCGCCGGATGAAGCAGGCGCAGGCGTCGCGCTCCACGGGGAGCGGCTTGTTGTCCGGCGGCGCGCACTTGACGGCAGAGGTGACCCACGCGCCGCGCAGCTCCAGCCCGTCCGCGCGGTGGAGCGAGGCCGGCTGCGAGGCGAAGCCGGCGCGGTGCATGGCGGCGTAGAGAAAGTCGCCGCTGCGGTCGCCGGTGAACATGCGGCCGGTGCGGTTGGCCCCGTGCGCGGCGGGCGCCAGCCCCAGCACCATCAGCCGCGCTTCGGGGTCTCCCCAGCCGGGAACGGGCCGCGCCCAGTACTCCTCGTCGCGGAAGGCGCGGCGCTTCTCCGCGCCCACGCGCTCGCGCCACTCCACCAGCCGCGCGCATCGCCGGCAGGCGGCTACCTCGTCCCGCAGCACCGTCAGCTCCATCTCGCTCATCCATCCATCGAACAAAACGTGCACCCCGCCGCGTCGGGCGGCGGGGTGCGGGGAATACACCGGTCACGCTGGAGCGATCAGTTCTCGCGCCCGCGGGGGGTCGGGGTGCTGCCCCCCGGGTTCCCCGGCAGCGGCGGCGGCGGCGACTGCTGCTGGCCGCCCTGCCGCACCGGGCGCGGGCAGATGCGCTCGTCCGGCGTCGGGGGGTACCCGGACGACGAGCCGGGACAGTTGCGGTTGGTGGGCTCAGGGGGGGTCTCGGCCGCGCCGCCGCGGGCGTAGCGCCGGTCGCGGTCAACCAGGAGCAGCACGTCCGTCTCCCATCCCGTCTCCGGCTGGTCCACCGGCACCACCAGCGACGCCAGGAGCTCCATCGTCGCCCCGGCATCGTTGGAACGGAAGGGCTCGCCGTCGAGCGTTCGCTCCCTCGCCCGCATGTCGCGGATGAGCGCGTCGTCCAGCGGCTGCCGCGAGGCGATCATGTACAGCAGCGGGGCCTGCCAGCCGCGGTAGTACGAGGCCGCGTAGTTGCGGACGAGCGGTTCCCCCAGGCGCAGCGTGGTGCGCCCGGCGGCGATGCGGGCGGGGTCGCTTTCCGCCGCCGGATACAGGAGCGAGACGCGCTCCCCGGGGATCACCTCGAAGATGGCCACGTAGGCGGGCTCGCTCAGGGTCACGCGCACGCCTCGGTGCGCGGCGTCCATGCGGGCGAGAAGGCCGTCCTCCGCGGGAGCGCGCGGCGCGCTGGCGCAGCCGGCGAGGGCGAGCGGAAGCACGGTCGCGTACAGGCGTCTACTCGTCATGGGATTTCCGTGTCTCGGGAAACAACGGCGTTCGGTCGGCACGGCCACGGAAGCGGGCTGCGTGCCGCCTCCCCCTCACGGCCGGCCCGGCCGGCGCTGCCCCTGCTGCCGCTGCCCGTGCTCCTGCGCCGGGGTCAGGCAGTCGTGGTCGCCGCCGCCGCTGCGGCACATGGAGGTGTTCGACCCGCTCCTCGGGTCGGCGGCTCCCGGGTTGCCGCCTCCCTCGCCGCCGACGACGGTCCGGCCGCCAGGGGCGCGGCTGTAGAACGGGATCACGTCGTCGGCCCAGTCCGTCTCCGGCTGGTCCGGCGGCACCACCAGCGACGCCAGCCTCTCCATCGTCCTCGTGGGGTAGTGGGAGCGGAACTCGTCGGTGTCCAGCACGCCCCACGCCGCCTGCATGTCGCGGACGAGCGCCTCGTCCAGCGGGTGCCGCGAGGCGATCATGTACAGCAGCGGGGCGCTCCGGCGGGAGGGCGAGATCCGGTAGGGATTGATGGGCCACCCGCCGGGCTCGAGCATCGTGCGGCCGGCGGGAAGGAGCGACGGATCGCTCGCCACCGATGGATAGAGGAGCTGCACGCGCTTTCCGGGCACCACCTCGAAGACCGCCACGTGGGCAGGCTCGCTCAGCGCGACCACCACGCCCTCGCGGCCGCGGCCCAGGCGGGCGCGCAGGCCCTCGTCGGCAGAGACGCGGGAGGAGGTGGCGCAGCCGGCGAGCGCCAGCGGGATCAGGAGCGCGAACCGTCGGCTGTTCATGGGACGTCCTGAGCTCGGGGAAGAGCGTCGGTGAGCACGGGCCGAACAGGCAAGCCGCGCACCCCGATCACCAGGAAGACCATCGTCTTGCGTGGCAACACGTTGCGGTTTCTACGACGCGCCGCTTCCACGCCAGGCGTTCGGGATGGCGGACGAACCACGTCCTGCCTGAGCATCTTCCGCTCTGTCCTCAAGGCAG
>DATAAG010000410.1:0-4621 GCA_036260235.1 Longimicrobium sp. | reverse complement strand
GCGGCTGCAAAAAAATCGGTAGGCCAGCACAGGATCCCATCCACAACGGCCCTGCTGCTGCTCGGCCCATGATCCGGGCGGGCGGGCCGGGCGACTGACCGGCGCCTTCGCCCGCCGCAAGCCAGATCCCCATCTCCAGGCCACGTGGACCGATGAGAGCCAGTACGTTCGGACAGCTCGTCCTCCTCCTCGCGCTTCTCGCTTCAGGGTGCATGCGCTGGCACAGCACACCGCTGCCGTCGCCGCGCGAGCAGGGGGACTCGGTGCTGCTGGGCACCTTGCGCGTCACCGCCCGGCCGGGAACCGAGCTCGTCCCGTCACGGGAGCGCATGGTTCTGCGCGACGTGAGGGTGCACGGCGACAGCCTGATCGGCTGGGGCGGAACGAGGCTGGATTCGAACCACCGGATCGCGGTGCACCGCGACCAGATCCTGGGCCTGGAGTACGGCCGGATCGACTGGCGGAGGACGGGCAACGTGGCGGGCGCGGTGGTGCTTACCGTGGTGGCAGTCTATGGAGCGGTCGTGTACTACGTCCTGACCACGATGGGCGTCTGAGCGAGGTGCGGGCCGGGACCTCGCGGCAGTAAGCGGGGGAGCGGAGAACCTGACCTCCGCTCCCCCTTTGTCCGTCCGGCACGGCTGCTTCGCCCGGGAAGCGGCAGCCCGCGGGGATGGACGCGTTGATGGAGCCGGCGGGCGTCACCCGACTGATCGCGAATCCGCAACAACACCCTGTGTCACGCAGAGCAGCAGAGCAGCAGAGAGCTCGTACTGCTGCTCTGCGCCTCTGCTGCTCTGCTGCTCTGCGTGCAGATTCTTATGCCGGATCCCGTCGGAAATCCTGCCGTGACCCGCACGCAGGAACGGACCGCGGGAGACGCCGGTGCCCTTCGCCGGCCACTGGCGGGGCCACGCAGGTTCCCGATGGAACGGCTACGCGAGCACGGGGGCGGCGGCGGGCTCCGTTTCCTGCGCCGGCGGCGCGGGCGGCGTGTCGGGGATGGCGTCGGGGATCTCGTCCTCCAGGTGCCGCAGGCGCGGGCTGGCCCACGCGCGCAGCACGATCAATCCCATCCCCGCCCCGGCCAGCATCAGCATGAGCGCGATGCCGCGGCCGGAGCCGGTCCCCAGCACCCCGCCCAGCAGCCCGGAGAGCGCGCCGCCGGGCCGCATCGCGGGTTCGAAGACGCGGTCCGCGAGCGGGCCCACGGTCAGCGCGGTGAGCGGCGCCGCGCTCCAGGCCACCATCCGCCGCAACGCGAACACCCGCCCCTGCGCCTCCGGCGGCACCTTGCGCTGCCAGATCTCCTGGCTGGCGCCGTTCACCAGCGGCGCCGAAAAGCCGATCAGCGCGCTCCCCAGCGCCCAGTAGAAGGCGGAGGGCCCGGCGCCGGCCACCAGCACCCCCGCCCCCAGCAGTGCGCCGAACACCGCCACCCCGCGCACGCGGTTGCGCGGCCCGCCGGTGGCCGTCAGCAGCAGCACGCCCAGCAGCATCCCCGCGCCGCCCGCCGACATCGCGGCGCCCAGCGCCTCGCGGCTGCCGCGGCTCAGCACCATGGGGGCGAAGAGCGACGTCATCACCTCCGCGACCACGTTCATCCCGGTGAACAGCACCATCAGGTGCACCAGCCCCGGGCGCGCACGCACGTAGCGCCAGCCGAAGGTAAGGTCGCGCCGCAGCGTGGCCTCCGGCGGCGCCGTCGGCGTCCCCTGCGGGCGGGGGATGGAGACCAGCAGCAGCGTGGCCACCGAGAACACGAAGGTCGCCGCGTCCAGGGCGATCACGCCGTGCAGCCCCACCACCCCCACCAGCCCTACCGCCAGCAGCGGCGAGAGCACCGGCCCCATGGCCGCGGCGAACTGCGTGAGCCCCGCCGCGCGGCCCAGCTGCGCTTTGGGCACCAGCAGCGTGGTGGCGGCGGAGATGGCGGGCCACTGGAAGGCGGAGCAGGCGGAGGTGACCGCCGCCCCCGCCCACACGTGCCACACCTCCAGCCGCCCGGTGAAGAGCAGGAGCGCGAGCACCCCGGTGCTGAGCGCCGCCGCGGTGTCGCTGGCGATGAGCACCGCGCGCCGGTCGTGCCGGTCCACCACGGCGCCCGCCAGGGGCGAAAGGAGGATGGCGGGGACGGTGGCCATCACGGAGATCACGGCGAAGGCCGTGGCGGAGCCGGTCCGCTCGAACACCCACACCCCCAGGGCGAACGAGGTGAGCCCGGAGCCGATGATGGAGACGAGCTGGCCGGCCCAGACGATCAGGAACGCGCGCACGATGCTCTCCCGGCGGAGGAAGGGTGGACGGAA
Organism: Longimicrobium sp.; assembly: GCA_036260235.1. Classification (GTDB taxonomy): domain Bacteria; phylum Gemmatimonadota; class Gemmatimonadetes; order Longimicrobiales; family Longimicrobiaceae; genus Longimicrobium. Next base: position 2,312 of record DATAAG010000410.1, on the reverse strand, counting down.
CGGCGAAGGGGCGGGTGCCTCACGGTGCACCTTCCCGGGCGGAGCGCAGGACGCCGCGCAGCGCCTGCTCCGGCGCGGCCTCGCCGAAGGCGCGCAGCACGCCCTCGAAATCCGCGAGCAGCCGCGCCATCTCCGCGTCGTCGAAGCACTGGCGGTAGTACGAGAGGTAGCAGTAGAAGCGCGGCCAGGGAAAGCAGACGATGCGCAGCGGGTGCTCCGTCTGCGGCAGCGAGTCGCCGGGGCGCATCAGCCGCCCCAGCCGCTTTTCCACCGCCTGGTCGAAGGGAAAGTTCTCGAACACCACGTAGCTGTCGCAGAGCGGGCGCGGCTCCGGGACGGCGCACGCGGCGCGCACCACCTCGCGCGGGGTGTGCTCGTACTGCCGCAGTTCGGTGATGCGCCCCTGCAGCTCGCGCAGCCAGGGGACCAGCGGCGCGTCCCACGCCACCCGCGCGCGCAGCGGCAGCAGGCTCAGGCACAGCCCCGCCACGCTCTCCACCCCCGGCATGTCCGCGGGGCGGCCGGACATCATCATCCCGAACGCCACGTCGGTCTCGCCGCTGCGCTCGGCCAGCAGGAGCGCCCAGGCGGCCTGGAACAGCGTGTTCGCGGTCACCTGGTGCCGCCGCGCCGCCGCCCGGATCCCCGCGGAGACGGAGAGCGAGAGGGTGCGCTCGACCTTGCGGTAGTCGGAGGGGACGGAGCGGAAGGGCCACGGGACGGGGCGCGGACCCAGCGGCGTGGGCCGCGTGAGCCCCGCCAGCGCGTGCCGCCAGTACTCCTCCGCGCCCGGCACGCCGTGGCGGCGGATCCAGGCGACGTGCTCCCGGAAGGGCGTGGTGGGCTCCACGGCGGGAGCGCGCCCCTGGCAGGCGGCGTCGTAGGCGTCCAGCACGCCGCGCAGCAGGATGGGCGCCGTCCACCCGTCCTGCAGCAGGTGCGAGAAAATCCAGGCGTACTCGTACCGCTCGTCGTCCAGGCGAAAGAGGGCGTGGCGGGCGTGCGGGGCGCGGTCCGGCGCAAAGCCCTCCGCCCGGGCGCCCTCCACGTACGCGGCGATCCGCGCCTCCTGCTCGTCCGCCGGCAGGCCGCGCAGGTCGGCCTCGTCCATCCGGACCGGGACGCGGCGGTGCACCACCTGCAGCGGCTCCGCCAGCCCCTCCCACGCGAACGAGGTCCGCAGCGCCGCCTGCGCGTCCGTCACCGCCTGCCAGGCGGCGCGGAAGGCCGCGGGGTCAAAGCCCGGGCCGGGGATGGCCGCGCGCTGGTAGAGGCAGTAGACGCCCTGCTTCTCGCCGCGCAGCACCTCGTCCAGCCACTCGCGCTGCAGCGGCGTGAGCGGATACGTGTCCTCCACCTCCGCGGGATTGGGGAACAGGCGGTCCACCGCGGCCGCGTCCAGCCCGGACAGCGGAAAGTCGGACGGCGTGCAGCCGCGCCCGCCAGCAGCCACGTGCGCAAGGATCTCCCGCAACGCCGCGGCGATGCGGTCCAGCCACGCCCCGGCCGCCGCATCGTCCCCGTCGCGCAGCAGCGCGCGCAGCCGCAGACGCCCGCCGGCCACGCGGGCGTCCAGCGTGCGCGCGGCGCCCGGCTCCGGGGTCCCGCGCGTCCACCCCGGCCCGCGGTCGGCGAGGACGCGCAGGCCGCTCTCCGCCGGCGGCTCCACCTCCGCACGTCCCCACCAGCGCAGCGCCAGCGCGGGCGCGTCCCCCGACCGGTCCCGCACCCATTCCGCCGGCGGGCGCGCGCCGGGAAGTCCCAGCGCCGCGCGCAGCGCCTCCTTTCCGCCGCGCAGCGCGTCGCGGGGGCCGGCGGGGGGCGAGGCGGGAAGATGCAGCGACGCCCGCCGCTCCACCGCGCCCAGCGGCAGGGGCGCGCCGTCGCCGCGGGGAAGGCCGCGCGCGCCGTCCACCGCGGCGACGGGCGCGGACGCGGCATCCCCCGCCAGCGCTGCCGCCGCGAGGAGCGCGTCCGCCGCGCCGCAGCGGTAGGCGAGCGGAAGGTCCGACAGGAGCGCGCGCGTCTCCTCCGCCGAAAGGTCGTCCTCCGCCAAGGCGGCGTCGCGAAGGCCATCCACCGCCTCGGCCGCAGGAGCCTCCCCGTCCGCCAGCGCGTGCAAGGCGGAGCGGTACGATGGGGCCTCGTCCCGCTCCCCGCCTCCGGCCAGCGCGGCCGCGAGCCCGTCCACCAGCGCCTGCGCGGAGGGCGCGTCGAAGGCGAGCGGGTGCAGGAGGAGAAGGAGGCGGAGCGGCGCGCCCGGCGCCCGGAAGAGCGCCGCGCCCCACGGCCGGCCGTCCCGCGCCAGCCCC
>DATAAG010000409.1:0-2760 GCA_036260235.1 Longimicrobium sp. | reverse complement strand
CGCCTGAGCGGGTGAACCCGCCGCAACGACAGCGGAAAGCCCCGCAAACTACGCGGGGCTTCAACTGCGAAATCCACCATGTGGGTCACCGGAGCACGCCAGGGTCGCGGTCATAAGCCGCGAAGGCGGATTTCGCGAATTTCCAGCGGCGAATCTATTCGCTTGAACGGATGCTGCGGAAACGCCGGGGTGCCGTCCGAAGTCTGCACCCCCCCTCCCGCGCAGTTCGCGGGAGGGCCCGGGAAGGCGCGAGGCGGGGGGCGGGCCCTACGGGTGAGGGCTCGATTCCGCCGCGATGGCGCTGCGCAGGGCGGCGGGGGTGATGTCCAGGGGGGCCAGCGCGCGGAACGGCACGCCCTGCGGCGACTGCAGCGCGCCGATCAGGAGCTGCCCCGTCCCCACCTCGCGCAGGCCGGCGGCGCGCGCCTCGCGCATGGCGAGCTCGATGGCGCCCTTGCTGTCGTCCGCGAACGGCAGCACGGGGGCGCGCACACCCCACGGGCGCGGGGGGGCGGCGTGCTCGATGCGGCGGCGGATGACGTCCACCTCGAAGCCCAGGCGCTGCAGCGCGCGCGCCGGCACGCCCGCCGGGTCCGCGAGCAGCGCCAGCAGCAGGTGCTCCGCGTGCACGCGGGTCACGTTCGCGCGCTGCGCCTCCGCCGTCGCACCGCCCAGCGCGTCGCGGGCGGCCTCGTCGAACGGCAGGTCCGGCGGGCGCGGCGGCGGGATCTTGGGTCGCTTGAAGAGCATGCGGCCTCGATGGATTCGGCTGGTGGAACCCGGTCAGCGGGCCGGGCCGCCGGCGTCCAGGATGCCGCGGCTCACGCGCTCCAGCGCGGCCCGCATCTCCTGGAGGGTGGCGCCCATGTGGAACGCGGCGATCACCACCGGCCGCAGCAGCCCGTCCAGCGCGTCGCCGGGGCCGGGGCCCGCGCTGCGCTCCGCCACCCGCGTGCCGCGCGCGCCGTCCGTGACCACCACGGCCCGGCGCTCCAGCTCCGCGTACGCGCGGGCCACCGTCCCCGGCGCCACGTCCAGCCGGTCGGCCAGGCGGCGCACGGAGGGAAGCCGGTCTCCCGGGCGAAGCCGGCCCGTGGCGACGGCCTCCTGCACCCCGTCCACGACCTGCTCGAAGATGGAGCGGTCCGACTGCTCGTCAATCTTCAGGTGCAGCAGCCCGTCGGCAACCTCGGCGTCGGCGGGAAGGCGCCGCAGCGTGTCGGCCGTGACGCCCAGGTCCCGCAGCACGGCGGCGCCCGCGTTCCCCTCTTCCGCCGCGATCCCCGCCAGCACGTCCGCGGCGATGAGGCTGCGGCCCGCGGCCTGCGCCTCGCGTGCGGCAAGCTCCATCGCCCTGCGGAACCGCGCGGTGAACGGCAGGTCGCCCGCGGGCGGCGGCGTGGTGCCGCGCGTCAGCGTCGCGAGCAGACGCTCGCGCACGTCCATCGGCGCCACGCCGGCGCGCGCGAAGACGTCCGCGCGCAGCACGGTGAGCGCCAGGAGCAGGTGCTCCGGGCCGATGTAGTCGTGCCCGAGCGAGATCGCTTCCGTCCGAGCCTGGCGAACCACCTGGCGCAGAGTGGCGCCCGCGGGCCTGGAGGGTCGTTTGCGGGAGAACATGGTAGACTCCAGAGGCAGGGGTTGATTGTATCAATCTGAATGATACATAGTCCTCCTCACCTGATGTGTCAATGCCAGTGATACATGATCGCGTCCGCGGCGCCGTGATTGACGTGGCGCCGGACGCGCATGCCGCATCCCTCGCGCTGGCGGAGAGCTTCGCGGAGCGCGTGGCGGAGGCGGTGCGGGCGCGCGGCCGCTTCAGCGTGGCGCTGACGGGAGGGAGCGGGCCGGTGCGGGCGTACCGGCTGCTGGGCGAGGAGCCGCTGCGGTCGCGCATTCCGTGGAACGCCGTGCACCTGTTCTGGGGCGACGAGCGGTGCGTGCCGCCGGGCCACGCGCGCAGCAACTTCCGCATGGCGAACGAGGCGTTCGTCTCCCGCGTGCCGGTCCCGCCGGACAACGTGCACCGGATGCGCGGCGAACTGCCTCCTTCGACGGGCGCGCAGGCGTACGCGGGGGAGCTGGCGGCGTTCTTCGGGCCGGGGGTGCCGCGCTTCGACCTGGTGCACCTGGGGGTGGGGCCGGACGGGCACGTGGCGTCGCTCTTTCCGTTCAGCGACCCGCTGCGCGAGCGGGAGCGCATCGTCGCGACGGCGATCCACCGGCCGCTGGGCGAGCCGCGCATCACCCTCACGCTGCCGGTGCTGAACGCCGCCGCGCGCATCGAGCTTCCCGTCATGGGCGCGGACAAGGCGCGGATCGCGTGGGCGGTGCTGCGCGGCCCCATCGACCCGTTCCGCTTTCCCGCGCAGTCCGTGCGGCCGGCGGACGGTGAGATGGTGTGGAGGATGGATCCCGCCGCGGCGGAGCGGCTGGTGGATTGATTGCGAGGCGGTCCGTGCGCGATCGCCGCCTCCGTCCCTCGGCCCCTCCGCTACCAACCACGGGCTGAAGCCCGCGGCTGGAACGGCCACAAGCCCCGCCCAGGGCTCGCGGAGCTCGCCCGACGGGGCTTCAACCTCACAGGCGCTCCACGCAAACGGGGCGGCGCCGGGGTGCGGGCGCGGCCACACGTGAGCAGGCGAAGCCCCGTTCCGCGACCGCAAGCGAGCGGAGACGGGGCTTGTGGCATCCCCGCCGCAGGCTTCACCCGTGGCGGCCGGACAGGCACGCACCTTCCGGCACCCGTTCACCACA
>DATAAG010000408.1:0-1614 GCA_036260235.1 Longimicrobium sp. | reverse complement strand
GCTGGGTGTCAGCGGCAGCGACTCCAACTCCACGACCGCCGACGGCACCATGTGCTCCGGCAGGCGCGCCCTCAGCTGCTCCCTGAGCGCGGCGGGAGAGAGGGTCTCGCCGGACGCCGCGACCACGTACCCCACCAGCCGCCGCCCGCGCGACCACCGCGCCGCCGTCTCCGCGGAACAGCGCTCCCCGCCCGTGCTGATCGTGCGCAGCGCCGGGAAGTCGGTCTCCGGCAGGCTGTCCAGCAGCGCGGGGGTGCTCACCCACACGTCGATCTCCCGCTCCCGCAGCAGAGCGGCCAGCCGCTCCGGGGAAAGGACCACCTCACGATCGGCCACGTGCAGCGCCGCCCCCGAGAGCAGCGCCACGAAGACCTCCAGCAGCGAAGCGTCGAAGCTCATGGACGCCGTCTGGAGCACGGCGCTCCCAGGTTCCGCGCCGAAGGTCCGCACCGCGCGCGGCAGCAGGTTCGCCGCGTTCGCGTGCGTGACCACCACTCCCTTGGGACGGCCGGTCGAGCCGGAGGTGTAGATGACGTACGCCGCGTTCTCCGGTGCGACCGCCGCCCGCGGCGCCACGTCCGGCTCCGCCGCGACTTCCGCAGCGTCCGCGTCCACCTGCACGGTCCGCACGCCCTCCGCCGGGAGGAGGCCGCGCAGCGAGGCCTGCGTCACCAGCAGCGGCGCGCCGGAGTCGGCCAGCATGTACGCCAGCCGGTCGGCCGGGTACGACGGGTCCAGCGGGAGGTACGCGGCGCCCGCCTTGAGCACGGCCAGGATCGCCACTACCATCCCGGGGCCGCGCTCCAGGCAGATGCCGACGCGGACCTCGGGCCCGGCCCCCAGCCCGGCGAGGTGGTGCGCCAGCCGGTTGGCGCGCGCGTCCAGCTCACGGTAGGCGAGCGCGTCCTCCCCGCAGACCACGGCCACGGCCTCCGGCGTGCGCTCCGCCTGTGCCGCAACCAGTTCGTGGATGCAGGCACCCGTGGGGTACTCCACGGTGGGGTACTCCACGGGCGTCCGGTTCCACTCCTCCACCACCTGCCGGCGCTCCGCCTCGTTCAGCAGCGTCACCTGCGAGATGCGCACGTCCGGGTCGGCGGCCGTCTGCTCCACCAGGCGCGTGAAGTGGCCCACGAGCCGCTGCATGGTCGCGGCCTCCCACAGGTCCGTGCTGTAGGTCAGCCCCCCGCGCAGCCCGTCGGAGCCCGCAGCCAGCCCCAGCGACAGGTCGAACTTGGCGAACTCGAGCTCCGTTCCGACTCCCTGCACGCTCAGCCCCGCGAGCCCGCCGCCCGTGTCCTGGGCGTTGTCCAGAGTGAACGCCACCTGGAAGAGCGGCGAGTGGCTCAGGGACCGCTCCGGGCTCAGCTCCGCCACCAGCCGCTCGAACGGCACCTCCTGGTGCTCGTACGCCCCCAGCGTCACCTCCCGCACCCGCCCCAGCAGCTCACGGAGGCTCGGATCCCCCGAGAGGTCCGTGCGCAGCACCAGCGTGTTGACGAAGAAGCCGATCAGCCCCGCGACCTCCTTCCTCGTCCGCCCCGCGATGGGGCTCCCCACGACGATATCCTCGCTCCCGCTGTACTTCGACAGCAGCACCTGGAAGGCAGAGAG
>DATAAG010000407.1:0-9465 GCA_036260235.1 Longimicrobium sp. | reverse complement strand
CGCGGACTATCCCGCCGCGCCGGCGCCGGACGGCTCCGCGCTGCTGGCCGTCTCCGTCACGGGCGAGGGGCAGGAGCTGGCCGAGCGGATGGTGCTGCTGGCGCCGGACGGCTCCGCGACGCACGTCGGGCCCATCAGCGCGCGGGTGCGCGGGCCGTCGTGGTCGCCGGACGGGCGCTGGATCGTCTTCGAGTCCGACACGGCCAGCTTTCGCGACCTGTACCGCATGAACCGCGACGGCTCCGGGCTGCGGCGGCTCACGCACGACCCGGAGGGGAACTTCGAGCCGGCGGTCTCGCCGGACGGCCGGTGGATCGCGTTCGTCAGCAGCCGCGACGGCGACTCGGAGGTGTACGTGATGCGCGCGGACGGCTCCGAGCCGCGGCGCATCACCGCCTTTCACCGCGACGACTGGGGGCCGCGCTGGTCGCCGGACGGGCGGCGGATCGCGTTCCTGAGCAACCGCGAGAGCGTGGACCGCGTGTTCGTGGTGGGCGCGGACGGGACGGAGCTGCGCCGGCTGGACCCCGCGGCGCCCGACACCATGCATGCCGAGGCGGACCCCGCCTGGTCGCCGGACGGCGTGCGGCTGGCGCTGACGGTGCGCACGCGCGGCGGCGTTTCGCGCGTGGCCGTGCACGACCTGCGGACGGGGACGCGCACCTTCGTGAGCGCGCCCGGCGAGCGGGCCAGCATGCCCGCCTGGTCGCCGGACGGGCGGCACCTGGTGTACGTGGCGGAGCGCGCGGACGACGCGGACCTGCGCATCGTCCGCGCGGACGGCTCGGCCGGTTCCACGATCGTCCGCTCCCCCGGCCCGGACTGGCTGCCGCGCTGGGTTCCTTGAAGGACAACTGCATTTCCTCACGCAGAGTCAGCAGAGTTAGCAGAGTCAGCCCCAGCACAGGCCGAACTCTGCTGACTCTGCTGACTGTGCGTGAGGCGAATCTTCTTCTGCCTTGCTCTGATGTATGATGGTCGTCATATTATACGCATCATCTCAACTGGAGACGAGACGATGGCCGAGGCGTACATCATCGACGCGGTGCGCACGCCGCGCGGGCGGGGGAAGAAGGGGAAGGGGTCGCTGACCGGGATCCATCCGCAGGAGCTGCTGGCGCAGACGCTCCAGGAGCTGGCGCGGCGCACGGAGATCGACACGGCGGACGTGGACGACGTGGTGGTGGGCGCCGTGTCGCAGGTGGGCGAGCAGGGCGCCAACGTCGCCCGCAACGCGGTGCTGGCGGCGGACTGGCCGCTGCACGTGGGCGGCGTGTCGCTCAACCGCTTCTGCGGCAGCGGGCTGCAGGCGGTGAACTTCGCGGCGATGGGGGTGATGAGCGGGACGCAGGAGCTGGTGGTGGGCGGCGGCGTGGAGAGCATGTCGCGCGTGCCCATGGGGAGCGACGGCGGCGAGGGCGACGGCAAAAACCCCCACCTGCGCCGCAAGCACGCGCAGGTGCCGCAGGGGATCAGCGCGGACCTGATCGCTACCATGGAGAGCTTCACCCGCGAGGAGCTGGACGCCTTCGCGCTGCGCTCGCAGCAGCGCGCGGCAGAGGCGCAGCGCGAGTGCCGCTTCAGCCGCTCGCTCTTCCCGGTGCGCGACCCGGAGACGGGCGCCGTGGCGCTGGAAAAGGACGAGTACCTGCGGCCGGAGACCACCATGGAGGCGCTGGCGTCGCTGGCGCCCGCGTTCGAGTCCGTGGGCGCGACGGCCGTGGGGCCCAACGGCGAGACGCTGGACCAGATCGCGCTCGCCCGCTTCCCGCGGGAGGGCGGGATCAGGCACCTGCACACGGCCGGCAACTCCAGCGGCATCGTGGACGGCGCCGCGGCGGTGCTGCTGGCGTCGGAGGCGTACGCGCGCGAGCACGGCCTGCGCCCGCGCGCCCGCATCCGCTCCATGGCCATCTTTGCCGAGGACCCTGTGATCATGCTCACCGCCCCCGCGGAGACGGCGCGCAAAGCGCTGCGCAGGGCGGGGATGCAGCCGGCGGACGTCGACCTGTGGGAGATCAACGAGGCGTTCGCCGCGGTGCCGCTGCAGACGATGCGCCGGCTGGGGATCGACCCCGAGCGGGTGAACGTGAACGGCGGCGCCATCGCGCTGGGGCACCCGCTGGGCGCCACGGGGGCCATGCTGCTGGGCACCGCGCTGGACGAGCTGGAGCGGCGCGGCCTGGCGACGGCGCTGGTCACGCTCTGCATCGCCGGCGGGCAGGGCGTGGCGACGGTCATCGAGCGCATCTGAGCGGGAGATGCCGATGGCGATCAGCGACGAGACGGCGCGGACGCGGACCATCACCTGGCACGACCCGCTGCCGGGGGCGCAGGCCGGCGCGCGGATGAGCGGGATGGAGTACCTGCGGGCGATGGGCCGCGGCGAGCTGCCGTATCCGCCGATGATGGCCACGCTGGGGATGGGCGTCAGCGAGGTGGAGGAGGGGCGCGTGGTCTTCCACGCGGACCCGGGCGAGTACCACTACAACCCCATCGGCGTGGTGCACGGCGGGCTGGCCGCCACCATGGCGGACTCGGCGATGGGGTGCGCCGTGCACACCCTGCTGCCGGCGGGGGCGGGGTACACCACGCTGGAGCTCAAGGTGAACTTCGTGCGCGCGCTCACCCGCGACACCGGGCGCGTGTTCTGCGAGGGGCGCATCGTCCACCTGGGCGGGCGCGTGGCCACGGCGGAGGCGCGGGTGACGGACGCGGACGGCCGGCTGTACGCGCACGCCACCACCACGTGCATGGTCTTTCGTCCGGAGAAGGGCTGATGGTGCGGTATCCCAGCGGGCACAAGGAAAGGACGCGCGAGCAGATCGTGAGCGCGGCGGCGCGCGCCTTTCGCGAGGAGGGCGTGGCGGGGGTGAGCGTGGGGGAGCTGATGGGGCGTGCGGGGCTCACCCACGGCGGGTTCTACGCGCACTTCCGCAGCAAGGACGACCTGGTGGCGGAGGCGTGCCGGTGCGCGTTCGAGGAGTCCACGGCGCGGCTGCGCGAGGCGGCGCGCCGGGCGCCGCCGGAGGAGCGGCTGGCGGCGTTCATCGGCGCCTACGCCAGCCCCGCGCACCGCGATGACCCCGGCGGCGGGTGCCTGATGCCCGCGCTCTCGGCGGAGCTGTCGCGCCACGCGCCGGAGGTGCGCGCGGCGTTCACGGAGGTGTTCCGGGAGGGGATCGCGGCGCTGGAGCGGCAGCTTCCGGACGAAGGCACCGACCGCACGGACCGCGCGCTGGCGCTGATGTCCGGGCTGGCCGGCGCCGTGATGCTGGCCCGCGCCGTGGACGACCCGGCGCTCAGCGACCGCATCCTGCAGGCCTCCCGCGACGTCTTCACCGCGGCCTTCGCGGAGAAATGAGAAGGCTCGTGCCCGGGCCCGTCAGCGACTGAAGTCGCCGCAACGACGACACGCTGTCCGCCTTCGCGGACAAAAAGCAACGGCCACTGCGAGGAGGCGTCGTCCTATCTCGACCCGCCGTTGAGAGAGGCCGGCTCCGCTCACCCGGTGCAGGGTCTTGTCCGCGAAGGCGGACAGCGCGCCCTTGTAGCTGCGATGCCGCGATTTCAATTCAATCACTGTCGCGGACCCTGGCTGCCAACGAAAAAGCGCGAGGCGCGGGGCCGGATCGGCCTCGCGCCTCGTCGCGTCGTGCGGGGTGGGCGGGGTTACCGCGCCTTGCGCCACCCGGAGAGCCCGGGAACCGGCTCCGCCGCGGGAACCAGCATGATCGCGGCCATCACCCTGCGCAGCACCTTCTTGTATTTGGGGGCGAGCATCGCTCGATCTCCAGTGTGGTTGTGGGTTGCTTCACCGACGTGGCTCCGTACGCGGGGTGCAGCGGCAGAGTTTCAGCCGCGCGTTGTGGGCGGGTGGCGCGGCCGCTATTCTGCGCCGCCATGCACCCCGCCTTCCCGCCCCCTCCCGGCGATCCCCCGCCCGTCCCGTTTCGCGAAGCCGTGCGCACCTGGGGCCGCGTGGGCGTGCTGGGCTTCGGCGGCCCCGCGGGGCAGATCGCGGTGATGCACCGCATCCTGGTGGACGAAAAGCGGTGGGTGGACGAGCCGCGCTTCCTCCACGCCCTCAACTTCTGCATGCTCCTTCCCGGGCCGGAGGCGCAGCAGCTGGCCACCTACATCGGCTGGGTGATGCACGGGGTGCGCGGCGGGCTGGCGGCCGGGCTGCTGTTCATCCTTCCCGGCTGGGTCATCCTGCTGGTGCTGAGCGCGCTCTACGCCGCGTTCCAGGGAACGACGCTGGTCGCCGCGCTCTTCTTCGGCCTCAAGCCGGCCATCATCGCGGTGGTGGTGGAGGCGCTCATCCGCATCGGCAGACGGGCGCTGGTGGGGCGCACCGCGTACGCCATCGCCGCCGCGGCGTTCGTCGCCATCTCGTTCCTGGCCATCCCCTTTCCGCTGGTGATCCTCGCCGCCGGCGCGGCGGGGTGGATCACGGGACAGCGGCGCGGCGGGGCGGATCCCCCCGATCGCGTCCCGGAACGCGCCGAAGGACACGGGTGGCGGACGACGGCGCGGGTGGTGGCGATCTGCCTGGTGCTGTGGTGGGCGCCGGTGGCGCTGGCCGCGCTGGTGCTGGGCGCCGGGAGCGTGTGGGTGGCGGAGGGGCTGTTCTTTGGCCACGCGGCCACGGTCACCTTCGGCGGGGCGTACGCGCTGCTGGCGTACGTGGCGCAGCAGGCGGTGGAGCGCTACGGCTGGCTGGCGCCGGGGGAGATGCTGGACGGGCTGGGGCTGGCGGAGACCACGCCGGGCCCGCTGATCCTGGTGGTGCAGTTCGTCGCCTTCCTCGGGGCGTACCGCGATCCCGGGCCGCTCTCGCCGATGGCGGCGGGCGTGCTGGGCGCGGTGATCACGGCGTGGGTGACGTTCGCGCCGTCGTTCCTCTTCATCTTCGCCGGCGCGCCGTACGTGGAGCGGCTGCGCGGCCACCGGGGACTGGCGGCGGCGCTCGCCGGGATCACGGCCGCGGTGGTGGGGGTGATCCTGAACCTGGCCGTCTGGTTCGCCCTGCACGTGCTCTTCGCCCGCGTGGACGAGGTGGAGACCGGGCCGGTCCACCTGCTGGTGCCGGAATGGCGCACGGTGGACGCGGCGTCGCTGCTGATCGCGTTCGGCGCGGCGTTCGCCATCTTCCGGCTGAAGTGGGGGATGCTGACCACGCTGGCCGCCGCGGCCGCCTGCGGCATCGCGATCCGGCTGTTCGGATAGACCTGCGGAGTCGCGGGTGCGGGGCGGGTCAGCTGACCCATGCCGGTCCATAGCACGCTATGTATCATGGTGACGCGAAGGATAGCCGGCGATGCGAAATACCGTGGAAGACGACGCACCATGAAGTTCGACAGGCAGCAGTCGCCGGGACACCTGATCAACTACCTGGCGCGGCTCTTTGCCCGGGCGCTGTACCGCCGGATCGACCGGCACGGCGTGACGCGCGGGCAGTTCCCGGTGCTGCTGGTGCTGTGGGAGCAGGAGGGGGCGACGCAGACGCAGCTGGCGGAGCGGCTCGCCGTGGAGCAGCCCACCATGGCGAACACGCTGAAGCGGATGGAGCGGGACGGGCTGATCGTGCGCGTGCCGGACGCGGAGGACCGCAGGCAGGCGCGCATTCACCTCACCCCGCGCGGCCGGGCGCTGGAGGAGGCGCTCATCGCCAGCGCGCGAGAGACCAACGCCGTCGCGCTGGCGGACCTGGACCCGGCGGAGACGCAGCAGTTCCTGGCGCTCGCCCGGCGAGTGATCCAGAACCTGGAGCGGGATTCCGAGAACCCGATACCCGGAGGCGAACCATGATCTTCGAACTGATCGCGACCGTGTGCGCCGCCATCTTCGCGGGCGCGGCCGTCTACATCAACCTGGTGGAGCATCCCGCCCGCATGTCGCTGGGCAACGGCCCGGCGCTGGCCGAGTGGGCGCCCAGCTACCACCGCGCCACCATCATGCAGGCGCCGCTCGCGCTGATCGGCGCGCTCACGGGGGTGCTGGCGTGGATCGCCGGAGGGGGCGCGGCGTGGCTGGCCGGCGGCCTGCTGCTGGGGAGCGTGATCCCGGTCACGCTGCTCGTGATCTTTCCCACCAACCGGGAACTGCTCGATCCCGCGACGGCCGGAAACCCGGACCGCGCGGGCGTGCTGCTGGGCCGGTGGAACCGGCTGCACGCGGTGCGCAGCGTGCTGAGCACCCTCGCCCTGCTGCTGTTCCTGGCCCAGCTGGCGTAACCCGCCGGCGCGGAGGCAAAGAGAGAGGACGCGGAGGAAGATCCCCCGCGTCCTCTCTGCGTTCGTCCGCGCGATGGCGACCGCGGCTACTTCGCGACCGCCTGCTGGGCGACGGAGCGCATGGCGGGAAGGCCCTGCGCGTGCTCCTGGTACTCGGGAAGGTTGCGGGCCACCTGGGCGGGATACGCGTCCAGGAACCGCTGGAACAGCCCCCTGGCCGCGGCGGACTCGCCGCGCTGCTCCGCCACCACCGCCGCCCCGAAGAGCCCGAACAGGTGCTGCGGATCGGCGGCGAGGATGGTGTCCGCCTGCGCCTGCGCGGCGGCGGGGTCGCCCGTCAGGCGGTACAGCTCGCCCAGGTGGTAGTGCAGGTCGGCGTTGCGCTCCGGCACCATGGCGTACGCCTGGATGGCCATCCCCGCGAAGAAGCCCACCTGCGTGGTGTCGCCGCTGGAGATCCCCTCCATCACCCGGTTGAACAGCCGGTCCGCGCGCTCACGGGGCGTCATGCCGGCCAGGTCGACGGACGAGGGGTCGCCTGCCGGCGCGGCGCCCTGCTGCGCCAGGCTGGTCACCGCGTCCGCGGCGACCTGCCGGGCCTCGCCGCCGGAGAGGCCCGGCACCAGCGTGACCGCCGCCAGCGCCACCACGGCCACGCCGGTGATGGCCCAGGCCAGCACCGGCTGCTTCGCGGCGGCCGCCGGCGCGGCCTGCGCGCCCACCGGAACGCCGCACATGTTGCAGAAGCGCGCGCCCGCCGGCAGCGGGTTCTGGCACTCGCGGCAGGATGCCTCGATGGCAGCCCCGCACTGGGGGCAGAAGCGCCCGGAGGCGGGGGCCTCGCAGGCCGGACAGGTCTGGCTCATGGTACCGCGGTGGAGGGGGCGGAGTCTGGCGAGCCGCAAATCTATGCGATGCACACAGTTCGCTCAAGTCGGAACATGTGAGCCCCGTTCGGCACGCGGCATGCATTTCTCACCCGGCGCTCAAACCGTCCCCTCGCAACACCCCAGCCAGGCCCGCAGGGCGGAGGATTCATGAAGACCGGAGCCGAGCCCGCGCTCCCGATGGCCGATGAACGGCCCACCGCGTCGGTCACTCCCATCCGCCCGCTCCCCCTGGACGCCGACCCGGCCGACGCCGAGCGCGCGCGCCTGCTGCGCCGCCTGGCTGCTGACCGCCTGCGCGACCTGCGCGACGACGGCGTGACGGTGGGGTACATGGCGCGGATGTACGGCGTGGAGCAGCGGGCGATGGAGGAGATGCTCTCCGCCCTGGGCCTGAGCGCCGGCTGATCCGCAGCCGCGTTCGCGGGAGACGCGACGAGCCGGTCCGCCTGCGTGGCGGGCCGGCTCTTTTCAAGGTTCAAGTGCTCAGGTTCAGGTGCCCAGGTTCAGGTGCCCAGGTTCAGGTGCCCAGGTTCAAGTGCTCAGGTTCAAGTGCCCAGGTTCAAGTGCCTGGTACCGAGCACTGGGCACTGGGCACTGGGCACCGGGCACTGTCCTTACGGCGCCAGCAGCACCTTGCCGAAGTTCTGGCGGTCCTGCAGCCGGGCGTGCGCCTCGCCCGCGCGGTCGAACGGAAAGACCCGGTCCACCACGGGATCGAAGGTGCCGTCCTGCACCAGGGCGACGATCTCGCCTACCATCGCGCGCAGCAGGTCCACGCGGTGCCACAGGTGGCCCAGGTTCACCCCGTGCACGCCGCGGTTGCCGTTCATCATGGGGATCGGCGAAAAGCGCGGCATCGCGGCCAGCCCCCGCACCGCGGCCACCACGCTGCGCCGCCTGCCCGGCGCAAGGCTGCTCACGCCGAACAGGTACAGCCGTCCCAGCGGCCCCAGGCACCGGTAGCTCTTGCGGAACGACTCGCCGCCCACCGCGTCCAGCGCGACGTCCACGCCGCGTTTGCCGTACAGGCGGCGCACCTCCGCCTCGAAGTCCTGCGCGCGGTAGTCGATGCAGTGCGCCACGCCCATCTGGCGGAGCCGCGCGTGCTTGGACGCGCCGGCGGTGCCCACCACCTCCGCGCCGCGCCACCGGCAGATCTGCACCGCCGCCTGCCCCACCCCGCCGGCGACCGCGTGCACCAGCACCCGGTCCCCCGCGCGCACGCAGCCCAGGTGGACCAGCATGAGCCACGCGGTCAGGTAGTTCACCGGGATGGCCGCTGCCTTCTCGAAGCTCAGCGCGGGGGAGATGGGGAACGCCTGCACCGCCGGCACGCACACCACGTCCGCGTAGCCCCCGAAGCGCGTGAGCGACCCCACGCGGTCGCCCTCGCGAAAGCCCTCCACCCCCGCGCCCACCGCATCCACCGTCCCCGCCACCTCGTAGCCGACGACGGCGGGGAGGGGCGGCGCGTCGGGGTAGAGCCCCATGCGCGCCAGCACGTCCGCGAAGTTGATCCCCGCCGCCGCCACGCGGATGCGGATCTCGCCCTCCCGCGGCCGCGGGTCCGGCGCCTCGCGCACCTGTAGCACCTCCGGCCCGCCCCGCCGCGTGATCCACACCCGCCGCATTTTACCCCCCTCGAATGGCGTGTCGTGTGTTGGCATGACTGCGCTGCCGCAGGTAAAATGCACGAAGTACACACGCGCAGAGCGTCTTTCGCGGGAACTCGGCGACGGAGATCATGCTCGTCAGGTGAACTACACAACCAGAGACCAACGGCATGGGTGACGATAAGTTGCTGGCGCGCATGATGCGCAGCAAATCGAAGGCAGGAACGATGAATCAATTGGTTGAGGAGTACCTTCGGCTCCCGTACACCAGGCGCGTTCGCCCCGACGAGGGTACGCGCGGCGAGTCGCTGTTCCTGGCGTGGGTGGATGAGTTGCCGGGATCCAGAGCCACGGGGAGACGGCGGACGAGGCGCTGGAATGGCTGGAGGATGCGATGTCGATGTACGTCGGCTCGCTGCTGGAAGACGGCCTGGAGCCGCCCCTCCCGGCCGGGAGCAAGCGTCCGGAAGGCCGCGTCGAGGCAGTGGCCCGTGGACGCTGATCGCCGATTCGCCCCTGGCCAGTACTCCTGTTCGGCAACGCCAGCGGACAGCGATTGAAATCGCCGCAAAAACTACACGCTCCGCCTTCGCGCAATACCGTTTACCTAAGGAGCTCCAGGGTTCGCTTTACTGTCCGGGAACAGTCATCCCGGTTCCGGACGGGGTAACGGCTCTGCTTTCTTTTCACCCCGCGCTTCGCCTGCCGGCTTCGTCGCTCTCC
>DATAAG010000406.1:0-4871 GCA_036260235.1 Longimicrobium sp. | reverse complement strand
GTCCGGGCCGAGCGCCACGCGCGCCGGCCGACGGACGGCGCCCCCTCACCGCCCTCTCCACCCTCCCGCGCGGCCACGCCAGGCGCTCCCCCCCGTGGCGGCGGGGGAGCCTGTCTGCACGCGGGCGGTCGAGCGCATGTTGCGGCGCTCCTCCTCCAGCAGCGCCGCCGCCAGCGCCGCCGCGCGCAGCAGCTCCTCGTCCGGCCGCGGCGCCATCACCTCCTCGTGCCGGTCCAGGTAGCGGATGTCCAGCCGCCCGGCACGAAAGTCCGGCTCGTCCATCACCCGCAGGTGAAAGGGGACGGCCGTGTCCACGCCCTCGATCCGCAGCTCCAGCAGCGCGCGCTTCATCCGCTCGATCGCCTGGATGCGCGTGGGCGCGTGGACGATCAGCTTGGCCAGCATGGGATCGTACGAGAGCCCCACCTCGAACCCCGGCACGATCCCGCCGTCCCAACGCACGCCGGGCCCGCTGGGGATCACCAGGTTCTGGATGCGCCCGGTCGACGGGAGGAACGAGTTGGCGGGGTCCTCGGAGGTGATGCGGCACTCGATGGCGTGCCCCTCCCAGGTGATGTCGTCCTGCGTGAAGGGCAGCGCCTCGCCCGCGGCGATGCGGATCTGCCACTGCACCAGGTCCACCCCCGTCACCAGCTCCGTGACCGGGTGCTCCACCTGGATGCGCGTGTTCATCTCCAGGAAGTAGAACTCGCCGTTCTGGTACAGGCACTCCACCGTCCCCGCGCCCTCGTAGCTGACGGCCCGCGCCGCGGCGACCGCCATCGCCCCCATCGCCGCGCGCTCCTCCGGCGTCAGCACCGCGGAGGGAGCCTCTTCGATGAGCTTCTGGTGGCGGCGCTGGATGCTGCACTCGCGCTCGCCCAGGTGCAGGGTGTTGCCGTGGCGGTCCGCCAGCAGCTGGATCTCGATGTGGCGCGGCCCGTCCAGGTACTTCTCGATGTAGACGGAGCGGTCGCCGAACGCCGCCTGCGCCTCGTTTCCCGCGGCCAGGAAGGCGCGCTCGATCTCGTCTTCGTTCTGGACGATGCGCATCCCCTTGCCGCCGCCGCCGGCCGCCGCCTTCAGCAGTACGGGATAGCCGATCTCGCCCGCCACGCGGCGCGCCTCCGCCGCGTCCGCCAGCGCCTCCTTGGTGCCGGGGACCACGGGGACGCCCGCGTCGATCATCCGCTTGCGCGCCTCGGTCTTGTCGCCCATCGCCGTCACCGCCTCCGGCGACGGGCCG
This sequence comes from Longimicrobium sp., assembly GCA_036260235.1. GTDB lineage: Bacteria > Gemmatimonadota > Gemmatimonadetes > Longimicrobiales > Longimicrobiaceae > Longimicrobium. Next base: position 3,625 of record DATAAG010000406.1, on the reverse strand, counting down.
ATGAAGACGAGCCCCGCGTCGCGCACCGCCTGGATGAAGGGGGCGCGCTCGGAAAGGAAGCCGTAGCCGGGGTGGATGGCCTCCGCGCCGCTCCGTTTGGCAACCTCGATGAGCACGTCGCCGCGCAGGTAGCTCTGCGCGCTGGGCGCCGGGCCGATGAGGTACGCCTCGTCGGCGGCAAGGACGTGCGGCGCCAGGCGGTCCGCCTCGGAGTAGACGGCGACGGCCTTTACCCCCAGCTCGTGCGCCGCGCGGATCACCCGCAGCGCGATCTCGCCCCGGTTGGCGACAAGGATCTTGTTGAACACGCTGCCTCGGCTGGCGTGGACGGATGCTCTACTCGCCGGGCTCCCGACGAGCGGCCCCAAACTACAACCGGCCCGCCGCGTTGGCGAGCTGGTCCGGCAGAAGATTTCAGTTCACGTGATCGTCGAACAGCCAGACCCGGATCCCCTCGGCCTCCACCCGGCGGAGGCGGTGGTCGTTGGTGACCAGCCAGTCGGCACCCTCGTGGAGGGCGGTCGCGACGTGCAGCGCGTCGGGCGTCCTGAGGTTGTGGTCCGCGCGAATGCGCGCGGCCATGTCCGAGACGCCGGCGGTCACCTCGACGAGCTCGAAGTTGGGGATGCGCTCCAGTGCGGCGCGCGCCTGCCGTGCCGCGGCCGGGTTCCCCGCCCGGTACGCCGGGAAGAGCACCTCCGACAGCAGCAGGACGGACGCGGACGCAGAGAGCCACCCGGCGTTCACGCGCTCCATCCATTCGGCGGCCGCGGCGAAGTACCGGGGATTCCGTTCGAGGTAGTACACGATCGACACGGAATCCAGGAGGATGCGGCTGCCGTCCGGGACCGTGGAGGTCAGCGGTCCCATTCGTCGCGCGACCGCTGGATCTCGTCGGCGGCGCCCGCCCAGATCTCCGGGGGAAGGGACCGGAGCTCATCCAGTGCCGAGCCGGTGTTCTTGAGCAGCACGATGCGGTCTTCCTGAAAATCCATGAGAAGCTCCTCCCCGGGTTCCACGCCCAGCCGACGGCGGTAGTCGGCGGGCAGGGTGATCTGGGACTTGCTGCTCAGACGGGTTCTGCGCATGGACGCCTCGAGGAAATCCGCTTTACCAAAAAGTAAAGCGAATTCCTGTCCACGTAAATGGCGCGACCGCCGGAATGCTTGCTCACGCGTCTCTTCGCCGCTATGTAGACCCATCCGTCACCTTCCTCTCGCGAGAGAACACCTGTGCTTCGCCGAACGCATCGCCTGTCAGTCGTCGCCGCCCTGCTCGCCGCCACCGCCGCGCAGGCGCAGCGGGGCGCCGCCCTCTACTATCCTGGGCCAGGCGAGGACTGGGAGCGGCGCGCGCCGGCGCAGGTGGGGATGGACGCGACGCTCCTCGACTCCGCCGTGGCGTTCGCCGCCGCGAACGAGAGCACGGCGCCGCGCGACCTGGAGCTGGCCCACTACCAGACCTTCGGACGCGAGCCGTTCGGCGAGGCGGTGGGGCCGTTCGCCGAGCGCGGCGACCCGACGGGGATCGTCATCCGCCACGGCTACATCGTCGCGGAGTGGGGCGACCCGCGGCGGGTGGACATGACGTTCAGCGTCACCAAGAGCTTCCTCTCCACCACCGTGGGCCTGGCGCTGGACCGCGGGATGATCCGCAGCGTCGACGACCCCGTGGACCCGTACGTCGGCCCGGTCTTCGTCCTGCCGCCGGAGGGTGGCGGCCGGCACGCCGGCGGCCTGGGCGAGGGGCGGCCGCTGCGGCTCTTCGACGACGAGCGCGAGCGCCGCATCACCTGGGACCACCTGCTGCGCCAGACCAGCGACTGGGAGGGCACCCTCTGGGGCAAGCCCGACTGGGCGGACCGGCCGCTGCAGAACCCGCAGGAGTGGCTCACGCGCCTGCGCAATCCACCCGGCGCCGCGTACGAGTACAACGACGTGCGCGTGAACCTGCTCGCCCTGGCCGCGCTGGGCGTGTGGCGGCGGCCGCTGCCGCAGGTGCTGCGCGAGCACGTGATGGACCCCATCGGCGCGTCGCCCACCTGGCGCTGGACGGGCTACGAGAACTCGTGGGTGCTGATGGACGGCCAGGCCGTGCAGTCGGTGAGCGGCGGCGGCCACTGGGGCGGGGGGATGTTCATCAGCGCCCGCGACATGGCGCGCTTCGGCCTGCTCACCCTGCGGCACGGGCGCTGGCGCGACCGGCAGATCCTCTCGGAGGAGTGGGTGCGGATGGCGCTCACGCCCACGCCGGTGGAGCCCACCTACGGCTTCATGAACTGGTTCCTGAACACCGACCGCGCGTACCTGGCCAGCGCCCCCGCGTCGGCGTTCGTGCACGTGGGCAACGGCACCAACCTCATCTACGCCGACCCGGAGAACGACCTGGTCATCGTGGCGCGGTGGATCCGCAACGGCGCCGTGGACGGCCTGGTGCAGCGCGTGATCGCCGCCGTCCGGCGCTGATCCGCGCGCGTTCCCCTCACCCGAAACCGCCCAGCGGATGGAATACTCCGTCTTCCTGCAGACGAACGAGCTGGCCTGGGTCGAGATCCTGCTGCGCCTGGGAGCCGCCACCCTCATCGGCTGCGCCCTGGGGCTGAACCGCGAGCTCGCCGGCAAGCCGGCGGGAATGCGGACGCACGCGCTGGTGGCGCTGGGCACGGCGCTGGTCACGCTCACCGGGATGGTGCTGGCCGGCCAGGACGGCGAGTTCGACAGCAACTCGGTGTCGCGCGTGATCCAGGGGATCGTCGCCGGGATCGGCTTCCTGGGCGGCGGCACCATCCTCAAGTCCGACTCCGGCGAGCAGATCTCCGGGCTCACCACGGCGGCCAGCCTGTGGGTCGTGGCGTGCCTGGGAATTGCGTGCGGGGTGGGGCTGTGGGCAATGGCGCTCGTCGCCCTGGGGCTGGCGCTCCTGGTGCTGACCCTGGGTGAGAGGCTGGAGCGGGTGCTGCACCGCCTGCTCGGCACCCGGGGCCACGGGTGACCGCAGCCCGGTCCTTCACCGCAGACCGCAGATGCGCGAATCAGACGCTCCGCCGCCGGGCGATCCCGCCAGCCGCCGCAGCCGCCCGTGGGCGCTGCTGATCATCGCCGCCCTCCTGGTGTTCATCGTCTGGTTCGCGCTGGAGAACCGCGAGGTCAGGCGCCCGGGCCGGCCCAGCACGGGCCCGGGCGTGCAGAACACCGGGAGGTGACCGCGCCCTACCCCACCGCGGCGAAGGCGCGCACCGGGAAGGTGCCGAACCCCTTCACCTTCACCGGGACGGCGTAGAAGCGGAAGCCGGATTCCGGCAGCTGCTCCAGCCCCCGCAGGTGCTCCGCGACGGGGATCTCCGCGCCGAGCAGGATGGTGTGCACCGGGCGCGCGCCGTCACCCGTGTCGTCGATGTTCAGCGAGTCGATGCCCACCGGCCGTGCGCCGCGGTCGCGCAGGTGCTCCGCCGCGGCGCGGGTGAGGAACGGGTGGCCCTCGAAGTACCCGTCCGTGCCCCAGTGCGCCGCGTGGCCGGTGTGCACCAGCACCGCCCGCCCCGCCACGTCGATCCCTTCGAAGGCGTCGCGGTCGACGGCGCGCCCCGGCCGCCCCGCCGCGCGCACCACCACCGCGTCCAGGTTCG
>DATAAG010000405.1:0-4621 GCA_036260235.1 Longimicrobium sp. | reverse complement strand
CCCCACAGCTCCAGCGTGGCCGCGTCGAACGAGGCGGGCGCGAGCTGCAGGAACACGTCGGAGGGGTCGATGGAGACGTAGTCCTGCCCGCGCACCAGGCGCACGATGGCCCGGTGCGGCACCTCGACCCCCTTGGGCCGGCCCGTGGAGCCGGAGGTGTACATCACGTACGCCGCCGCTTCCGGGTCCGTCCCCGCCGCCGGCGCGTCCGCCGGCTCCGCAGCGATCGCCGCCGCGTCGCCGTCCACCCGGACGATGCGCGCGGCGTGGGGCGGCAGGCGGTCCGCCAGGGGCGACTCCGTCACCAGCACGGGGACGGCGGTGTCGGCCAGCATGAAGGCCAGCCGCTCCGCGGGGTAGTCCGGGTCCAGCGGCACGTACGCACCGCCCGCCTTGAGCGCCGCCAGCGTGGCGACGACCATCTCCGGTCCGCGCGCCAGGCACACGCCCACGCGCGTCCCCGCGGCCACGCCGGCGCGGCGCAGGTGGTGGGCAAGGCGGTTGGCGCGGCCGTCCAGCTCCGCGTACGTCATCCGCCCGCCGTTCCACGCCAGCGCCACGGCCTCGGGCGCGGCGGCGGCGGCCTGCGCGAAGAGCGCATCCACCGTGGCGCGGGGGAGCTCGGGCGCGACGCCTTCGCCCAGCGCGAGCAGGCGGGCGCGCTCCGCCTCGCCGAGCAGCTCCAGCCGCGAGAGCCGCAGATCCGGATTCGCGGCGACCTGCTCCAGCACCCGTGCCAGGTGGCCGAGCATCCGCACGATGGTGGCGCGCTCGAAGAGGTCGGTGCTGTAGGACAGCGCGCCGCGCAGATCTTGCCCCCTTGCCGCGAAGGCCAGCGTCAGGTCGAACTTGGCCAGGGAGAAATCCGCGTCGACCCCTTCGGTGCTCAGCTCTGCCACACCGTTTCCCGATTCCTCCACGTCGTCCAGCGCGAACGACACCTGGAAGAGCGGGGAGTGGCTCAGGGAGCGGTCCGGCTGCAGCTCGGCCACCAGCTTCTCGAAGGGGAGCACCTGGTGCTCGAACGCCCCCAGCGTCACCTCCCGCACCCGGCGCAGCACCTCGCGGAAGCTGGGGTCTCCCGAGAGGTCGGTCCGCAGCGCCAGCGTGTTGACGAAGAAGCCGATCAGCCCCGCGACCTCCTTCCTCGTGCGCCCCGCGATGGGGTTCCCCACGACGATGTCCTCGCTCCCGCTGTACTTCGAGAGCAGCACCTGGAAGGCGGAGAGCACCACCATGAACAGCGTCGCTCCCTCGCTCCGGCCCAGCGTCCGGAGCCGCTCCAGCAGCTCGCCGGGAAGCTCGATCTGCTCGTGCGCCCCCCGGAACGTCTGCACGGCCGGACGGGGGCGGTCGGTGGGCAGCTCCACCAGCGCGGGTGCGTCCGCGAGCCGCTTCTTCCAGTACGAGATCTGCCGCTCCAGCACCTCGCCCCGCAGCTGCTCGCGCTGCCACACCGCATAGTCCGCGTACTGCACCCCCAGCTCCGGCAGCGGCGACTCCCGCCCCTCGCGGTACGCCGCGTACAGCGCCGAGAGCTCGCGGAAGAACACCCCCATGCTCCACCCGTCGCTGACGATGTGGTGCATCGAGAGCAGCAGCACGTGGTCTTCCTCGCCCAGCCGCAGCACCCGCGCGCGGAAGAGCGGTCCCGCCGTGAGGTCGAACGGCAGCTCCGCCTCCTGGGTGGCGCGGCGCCTCACCTCCACCTCGCGGTCCGCGTCGGCCAGCCTGGAGAGATCGTCGAGCCGGAGCGTGAAGCCGCCGAACGGCGCAATCACCTGCACCGGAGAGCCATCCACCTCCCGGAAGGTGGTGCGCAGCGCTTCGTGCCGCCGGACGATCTCGCCCAGCGCCCGCTCCAGCGCCGCCTCGTCCAGCGCCCCTCCCAGGCGCCGTGCCACGGACATGTTGTAGACGGCGCTCCCGGGCTCCAGCCGATCCATGAACCAGAGCCGCTCCTGCGCGAAGGAGAGCGGAGCGCCGTCGCGATGGGCGCGGGGGACGATGCCCGATGAGCGGACCTGCCCCCTGAGCCTCGCCTCGATGAGCGCGCGCTTGGCGGCGGAAAGCTCCGGGCGCGGAAGCTCGACCGTCTGTTCCGAGGCCATCTCAGACTCCTGCAACGGGGGTGGACTCGGCCAGCAGCCCGGCCTCGAATTCGGACATGCCAGCTACGTCTTCGTAGATCCTGCGCTCGATCTCTCCCGCCATGGCTTCCAGCGTCGGCATCGAGAACACGGTGCGGATCGAGATCTCCAGGTCGAACGTGGCCTCGATCTCGGCGAGCAGACGCATGATCAGCAGCGAGTGCCCCCCGAGGTCGAAGAAGCTGTCGTGGACCCCCACCCGGTCCCGGCGCAGCACCTCCGTCCAGATCCCCGCCAGCACCTCCTCCACCGGGGTCCGGGGCGCCACGTACCGGTCCGCGCCGGCCGCGTGCTCCGGGGCCGGCAGAGCCTTGCGGTCCAGCTTCCCGTTGGGCGTCAGCGGCAGCGCCTCCAGCACCACGAACGCCGCCGGCACCATGTACTCCGGCAGGCTCCGCCGTGCGTGGTCGCGCAGCGAGGCCGGCAGCGTCTCCCTCTGCTCCGCGACGGACGGTACCTCTCCATCCCTGAAGAGCCGCCGGTAGAAGGGGCTCGCCCGGAACACCCGCCTGTGGTGGTGGGAGACGAACTCGAACCGCATCTCTTCTCCGTCTCGCTCACGCACCAGCACGCCCCGGGCTCCGTAGTCCGGGGCTACTCCTTCCGGGATCTGTGCCCAGCACTCCAGGCGCAGCCGGTCCCCCGGCGCCACCTCGACGCCCGGCTCGAAGAGCGGGAAATAGACCGGGAACCAGGCGGTCTCCTCCTCCAGAATGTCCAGCTCCTCGCCCTCGGCCAGCTCCATGCGCAGCCAGAGCAGCAGCCCGTCCATCCTTCCCGCGCGTTCGACCACCAGCTCCTCGCGCCGTACGTACTCGGCGTCGACCGGGCCGGCGCCGAAGTCCAGCTCCTCGTACGTCCCCGCGGTCGAGAGGACGTGCTCGGCCGGGAAGTTCCGGATGCAGAGCCGCAGGTCGAAGGGGTACCCTACTTCCTCGAAGATCCCCTTCACGTAATGCGCGGCGGTCGGCGAGAAAGCAGGCTCGTGGCGGAGCTCGTCCGGCAGGGTGACCGCGGCCACCCGTGTACACGCCCGCCCCGGGATCATCACCGCGCCGGGCGCCAGCAGGCGCCGCACCTGGTTGAGGATGACGGCGGCGCCCTCGCCTCCGGCGATGGACTCCACGATCTCCGACACGCACACCTCCGCCGGCTCGGGCAGCTCCACGGTGCGGGCATCGCCCCGGATCACCGTGATCCGGTCCTCCAGACCCAGCTCGCGGACGCGCTCCCGGGCCGCCAGGTACGACCTCTCCAGCAGTTCGACGGCATACACGTGCCGTGCGCCCGCCTCTACGGCCAGCCGCGCCAGGATCGCGTCCGCTCCGGTGCCTACGTCCAGCACCACCTTTCCCGGCGCATGCCGCCGCAGCGCGCGCAGGTAGCGCTCGTTGCGCAGGGTATCGTGGGTGAGGCCGTGGTAGATCAGGTCGTCGTAGACGAAGTACTCCCCGATCGAGGGCCACAGCTCGACGTCCTTCCGCGGGGCGGGAACGACGTAGGCGGCCAGACGGGGGTCCCCCGCTTCGTCGTCGCGCACCACCACGGCGCACTCCGCGATTCTCTCGTGCCGCCGCAACACCGCCTCGATCTCGCCCGGCTCGATGCGGAAGCCGCGGACCTTCACCTGCGCGTCCAGGCGGCCCAGGAACTCCAGGGTCCCGTCCGCCCGCCAGCGCGCCCGGTCCCCCGTGCGGTACAGCCTCGCTCCGGGCTCTCCGCCGAAGGGGTCGGGAACGAACCGCTCCGCCGTCAGGCCGGCACGCCCCACGTAGCCGCGCGCCACCCCCGCCCCGCCGATCAGGAGCTCGCCCGGAACGCCCGCCGGCTGCGGGCTCCCGAGCCCGTCACAGACGTACAGGCGCACGTTCCCCAGGGGACGCCCGATCGGGTGCCCGTACACCACCCCGTCCGCCGGCACCGGGTGCGTGGAGGCCAGGATGGTCCCCTCGGTGGGGCCGTAGAGAACGTGCGACTCCGCCCCGGGGAGCGCCTCCCGCATCTCCGCCAGCAGGTCGGCCGCGACCCGGTCGCCGCCCACGAAGGCGCGCCGCAGCCGGCCCAGCCGGGGCGTCTCGCGCTCCGCCTGGACCAGCTGCCGCATCAGTGCGGGGACGGCGTGCACCAGCGTGGCGTCCGCGATCTCCTCCACCAGCGCGGCCACGTCCAGCACGCGCTCGCGCTCCACCAGGCGCACCGCCCCCCCGGAGGTGAGCGGCAGCAGCGCCTCGAAGAGCCAGATGTCGAAGGCGTACGAGGCCAGCGCCGGCATCACGTCGCCCTCGCAGACGCCGAACGCCTCGCGCGTGGCGGCCAGCAGGTTCGCGAGCGAGCCGTGCTGCACCAGCACCCCCTTGGGGCGGCCCGTGCTCCCCGACGTGTAGATGACGTACGCCAGGCTCGCGTCGGACGCGGGCACCTCCGGCGCCGCCTCCGCCGCCGTGTCCGGAAGCTGGTCCACCCGCACGAGG
>DATAAG010000404.1:0-4150 GCA_036260235.1 Longimicrobium sp. | reverse complement strand
GCGGTGTCCTTCAGTCGCAGGCTGCGGTCGCCGACCCGGTACAGCGCCTCGCGCGCGTCCGGGGAGTGCTCCACCGCTGCCGCGCGGCGGTAGTAGGAGAGCGCCGCCTGCACGTTCGACGCGGCGTCGCCCAGCAGGAAGAGCGCGGTGCCGGCCGCCGCCGTCCTCGCGCGCTTCTCCACCAGCCTGCGCATCTCCGCCCACCCCTCGTCGCTCCCCAGCCGGACGAGGGCGCGGGCGGCGTACAGCTCCGCCTCCGCCGCCAGCGCGGGATCGTCCAGCCGCTCCGCGGCCGCCGTGAGCGCCTCGCGCGCGGGACGGAAGTCGCGCTCCTCGAAGAGCAGCTTCCCCAGCCGCAGCCGCTGCCCCGGCTCGTCCGGCGCACCCGCCCGGAGCGCGGCGCGCAGGCTGCGCGCGGCCAGCCCCGGCCGCTTGCCGGCCTCGTACGCGGCGGCGCGGGCCAGCTCCTCGTCCGCGGTGCGCGTCCCCGGCATTTCCCCCAGCCGCGTGGCGGCGCGGACGCGGAGGGCGGACGGCACCCGTGCGTCCGCCGCCACCCGCCGCAGGTCCGCGCGGGCCTCGGCGTCGCGGCCGGTGGCGGCCAGCAGGCGGGCGTGGTCCAGCGCGGCCTCGGCGGCCTCGACGGTCGCGGAAGCGGCGTCCAGGATCGGCTCCTCGCGCGCCAGGCGGTCCAGCGCGCGGGCCGTGTCGCCGCGGTCCAGCCAGAGCCGCGCCTCTGCCCGGGCCAGGCGCAGGCGCACGGGGGCGCTGGCGCTGGACACGGCGGCGGCGCGGACGGCATCCGCATCGCCCGCCTTCGCGCGCGCCTCCGCCTCCAGCGCGTACATCCAGTCCGCGCCCTCGCCGCCCTCGCGGGCCGCGCGTGCGTACGCCTCCGCCGCGCCGCGCACGTCGCCCCCGCGGGCCAGGGCGCGGCCCAGGCGCGCGGCGGCCTCCACCCGGTGCTCGGCGCGGGAGTTGGCGAGGTAGCGGCGGTACAGGCTCGCGGCGGCGGACCACTCCCGGCGCGTCTCGTGGGCACGCGCCAGCAGGTACGCCCCCTCGCCGCGCGAGCGCTCGGCCAGCCACTCCTGGTCCTCCAGCAGCCGCCGCACGTGGCTCCACCCCTCCCACCCCGCGGCGGCGCGCGCGGCCACCAGCACCACCGCGTCCGGCGCCTTCCCGGGGTCCTTCACGTGCCCGCGCAGCTCCTTCCACGCCGCCCACGGCCGCCCCGCCTGCAGGTGCCGCTCCGCGTTGCGCACGGCCAGCGCCATCCCGGCGTGCGTGAGCGCCGGCATGGGCTGGTCGGGCAGGTGCGGGGTCAGCTCCTCGGCCTGCGGAATGCGCGACAGGATGGCGCGTTCGCCAGAAGCCGTGCCGAATGCAAGACCGGTGGCGAGACCCAGCAGGGCCGCGTAGAGGGGTGCGTGGCGGTGTCGGATCATGCGTACTGCGGCTGATTTGCAAGCGGGACGCGGGCGTTCGCCGGATGCGGAGAGCGGGCGCCCGTGTCTTCCGTCGTGCCTTCCGGTCGAAGAAGAGCACGATCTGTTCCGGAAGACGAGCCAGGACAGGAGGTTACAGCGTGAACGGCGCGTCACGGTGGGTGCCATGGATGAACCCCGCCGCCGCGCTCAGGTTCCCTGCCGCACAGTCATGCAAGTACATGCGGCGATTCCGGTTGCGGATTTTTCGCAGCAAAAGTGAAGAGCCCGGGCCGCGATTGCAGCCCGGGCTCCACACCGGCACGCATCGAACGGATGACGTTTCCAGGCCGCTCTCAACCCGGCAGCCGGGGATCGAACGAAAACGGCTCTGCTGAGACGACGGAAACACCCTCCATCTGCGGATGCCGGGGGTTCAGGAGCAGGTTGCGCTCATGCGGGATGACCGCCGACGGTACGCGAAGGACAAGCGAGTCTCCGGCGCGTGCCCAGCGGTCGCCGAGCGCGGAGCAGGCGGGGTGATCTTCCACGCGGTTCCAGTCGGAGGGAAGTTCGGCGGGAGAAACGTCCTGCACCGAGACGCGGTCCGGCACCTCGATCTCCAGCGCCACCAGGTCGACCGGCACGTCCTCGATCTGCACGTGCACCAGGTACTCGAGTGCGGCCAGAGAAAGCGTGGCGGAGGTGTACACGACCGCCACGCCCTCCGCGTTCCAGCGGCCGCCGTACAGCCGCGCTCCCTCGCCATCCAGCGCCTGGTACGCGCGCCGGGTGATCCGCCAGAGGCGCACGATCTAGCTGTACACGCCGTGCTCGATGCGTCCGAGCACCCGTTCCACCATCCGCGTTCCCGCGTCGCTCTCCAGCAGGTCGATCGGGCGCTTGCCGGCCAACGCGCGGTTCTCCTTGCGCATCCAGTGCGTCGCGCGGTCCGGCGAGCCCAGCGCTTCCTCCGCGCGAGCCATCACCCGCACCACCCGCGCAAGCCGATCCGATTGCTCCGGGGACAGGGCGTGCTGCTTTTCTCTGCGGTGCGCCAGCGTCCGCCGCGGCACCACCAGCGTGTAAAGCTCGTCTGCCCGAAGCAGGCCGGACGCCAGCACCACGTCCACCACTCGCAGGGGCAATCCCTGGTGGATCAACTCGGCGATGTCCAGGTCGGACCTGACCTCGCTGCGGAGCACGGCGGGGCCGCCAAGTCGCTCCGCGAGCATCTGTGCCGTCATTTGCGCTCCTGCTCCTGATCGAGACACGGCAACATGGCACAGGCAAGATGGGCCATGTGCCCATGACCGGCAAGGAGCCGGTCAGGTTGACCATGAACAACCTCGTCGCTCTGGTTGCCCATAGCCAACACGAAGCGGCTTTCATGGTTTGCATGGACGGCGGCACGCGCGTTGCCCCATCAGCAATCGGAACGCCGACCCTGACGCGCACCGGATCCACGTGCCCAAACGCGACCTGCTCCACTGGCCTTTCGTCGAACGACGCAAGTCCCGCCGTGACGACGGCTCGCCGCCGAAGCTCTCGTTCTTCTGCGAGCTGCGGGGGCCGGAGCTGGCGCGGCTGTTCGAGGACGACCGGCTGATCCCGCTGCTGCTGCGGCTGAAGGCGACGGTCACCATCGGGCTGGTGGACCTGAGCCGCGAGCGGGCGGAGGTGGTGCGTCGGCTCAACGAGGCGGGGGTGCCGGTGGCGGCGTGGCTGCTGCTGCCGGAGGAGAGCGGCTACTGGTGCAACGCGCACAACCCGGCGGAAGCGTGGGAGCGCTACGGCGACTTTCACGCGTGGACGCTGGCGAACGGGCTGCGCTTCGAGCGCGTGGGCATCGACATCGAGCCCAACATCGACGAGGTGCGCGCGGTGCGGCAGCGTCCGCTGGCGCTCATCCGCGCCCTGCCGCGCATCTTCCGCTGCATCTCGCAGAACCGCGAGATCTACCAAGGACTGGTCGCACGCATCCACAAGGACCACTACCCGGTGGACGCGTACGTCTTTCCCTTCATCCACACGGAGCGCGAGGCGGGGACGGAGGTGCTGCAGCGCATCACGGGGATGATCGACCTGCACGTGGACCGCGAGATCGCCATGCTGTACACCAGCTTCGCGCGGCCGCACGGGCACGGGTTCCTGGACTTCTACGCGCGGTACTTCCCCGCCGTGGCCGTGGGCGTGACCGGCGGTGGCGTGGAGGAGGGGCTGGACCCGCCGCCGCCGCTCAGCTGGGACGAGTTCGCGCGCGACCTGCGGCTGGCGCGCCGCCACACCCGCGACATCCACGTGTTCAGCCTGGAAGGGTGCGTGGAGAACGGGTACCTGGAGCGGCTGGAGAACTTCGACTGGACGGTGGCGATGCCGGAGCCCGACGAGACCGCGATCGCGGCCGAAGTGACGCGGCGAATGCGGATTGCCCTGCGCGCGCTGGACCGGCCGCACGTGGCCTCGCTGGCCGCCACCGCCGCCGTGGTGGTGCCGATCGGCCTGCTGGGCCTGGCCGTCCGCATGCTGCGCCTGCCGGACCGCAAGCCGGAGGAGCCGGAGGTGAAGACGGCGGCGTGATGGGGTGATGGGGTGATGGGGTGATGGGGGTACAAACCGGGTAGATTGTTTACAGATCAATCCGGGAGGATCGTTGACAGTCAGAGATTAACGTGCATGGCACACCAAGGAGGTGAGTCATGCCCTGGCTGCAGACGAATCCG
>DATAAG010000403.1:0-10489 GCA_036260235.1 Longimicrobium sp. | reverse complement strand
CTCGTCCACCCCCTCCCGCAAACTGCGCGGGAGGGGGGCGGGAGGGGGTGTAGACACCGCCTGGACTCTGGTGCGCATGACGGATGTGGCGCGAGGGCGGGGCGCGCCCCATCCCGGCGGGAAAGCCTGTACGGACACCGCGGTCTATCCCCTCTCCCGCTTGCGGGAGAGGGTACGGCGCCAGGCCGCGGGTGAGGGCTCCCCGCGGACGGCAGGGATTCTGCTCGTGATGCACAGTACTGGAGCCCGCCTCAACCTCCCCCCAGAATTGGGGGAGGTCGCGAGGCGACGAGCGGGAGGGGCGCGGCGTGATGCCGGGGCCGGGGGGAGGGCCCCTACGCCCGCTTCCGCCCCGCCGCGCGCAGGGCGGCGCGGGCTTCGTCCAGCGCCTGGCGCATGCGGGCGCGGCCCACGTCGCCGATCTCCTCGCCGCCGAAGCGCGCGCGGACGTACAGGCGCACCAGCTCCGCGGCGGGCGCGGCGCCCGGCGCATCCGCGGCCGCCACCCCCTCCGCGAACTCCAGCGGGCCTCCCGCACCGCCGATCTTCGCGCGGTGATAGGCGCGGCGCAGGGCCAGGTACGCCCGCGTCTCCTCCGTCACCGGCCCCCGGAGCCGGCGGCGGAAGGACCAGAGCAGCGCCCCCAGCACGCCGAGCGCGATCACCACGGCCACGCCCCGCGGCACGCCCCCGGCGCCGCCGCCGGCGCCCTCCGGTCCGCGCCGGCCGTCGCGCGAGAAGAGGTCGCTCACGCGCATGAAGAGGCCCAGCTGCTTCTCCAGGTCGTAGTCGATCACCCACTTGTACCAGCGGTACTCCAGCCCGTCGAACCAGAGCGCCGCCGACCACCATCCCCCGTCCGTCCCCTCCGCCACCAGCGCGTTGCGGGCGGAGGGCGTGGGATCGAACGGCACCCATCCCAGGTCCGCGAACCACACCTCCACCCAGGAGTGCGCGTCGTTCCCCGTCACCGCCAGGTAGTCCCCGAACGCGTTCCACTCCCCGCCCAGGAAGCCGGTCACGTTGCGCGAGGGGATGCCGGCGGAGCGCAGCAGCATCACCATCGCGGAGCTGAAGTACTCGCAGTGCCCCGCGCGGCGGCGAAAGAGAAAGCCCTCGATCGTCGCGTCCGCGCGCGTCTCCGGCAGCTCCAGCGTGTACGCCAGCTCCTCGCTCAGGTACCGCTCGATCGCCCGCACCCGGTCCACGCGCGCCGCCGCGCCGGCGGTGAGCGAGTCCGCCAGCCGCCCCACGCGCGGGTCCAGTCCGGCCGGCAGCTGGAGGTACGGCTCCACCGCCGGGCCGTCCGGCACGTCGCTGGCCTGAAGGGCGCGCTCCGGGGGGAGAGGGCCACCGGAGATGACGGTGTAGACGGGCGCGTCCGATCCGGCGAAGCGTATGTCCCCCGTGTAGTCGGAGAAGACGCGGATGGCGGAGCGCGGCTGCACCGAAAGGACCGGGTGGTTTCCGAAGAGCACGTTCGCCTCCGGCGGCCCGCCGAAGATGCGCATCTGCCGGTACGGCCCGCCCCAGCGGCGCCCGTAGAAGCCCGGGAAGTACATGGGCCCGCGCAGCCCGCGGGTGCGCGACCAGACCACGCCGTCGAAGTGGTCGAACGAGCGGCCGCGCCAGTACAAATTCCCGGTCTGCGCGGGGGGGCGGTCCAGGAACTCCACGCGGAACGCCACCTCCGGGTTGTCCACGATGCGGCCGCCGTGCTGCCCCAGGCGCACCTCGTTGCTGAAGCCCGCCATCATGTCGCCCCCGCCGCGCCGTCCCTGCACGTTCCACTGCCGCGGCAGGCGGGGGAAGATGAGGAACAGCGTCGCGCTCACCAGCAGCGTCACCGCGGAGAGCGCGGCGACCGTCGTCATCATTCGACGCCCCAGCCGCACGCCCGGGATGCCGAACCGCTCCGACTGCCGCCGCAGGTACCCGACGGTCAGCGCCAGGGTGGAGAGGACCACGAAGGCGACGAACGCCGCCCCGAAGCCCAGCCCCGGGTAGTACGCCGTCGCGGCGATCAGCAGGGCGAAGGAAAGGAGGTAGAGGCGCGTGTCGTTCCGGGCGTCCACGGGACGCAGGCTCTCCCCGCCCAGCAGGAAGAGGAGCATCGCCATCACCGCGGGCATGAAGTCCAGCCCCAGCACGAAGGCGACGTACAGCATCCACGCGCACAGCCCCACGATGACGGTGCGAATGCCGCGCTCGATCCACGCGCTCCATTCCGGCGGAGGCAGGCGCACCGTGGCGATGGCCAGGGCGGAAGCGGTGACCAGCGCCCACGGTGAGGCGCCCGCGCCGGCCATGAACGCCAGCAGCGCGGCCAGCGACATGGCGGCGGTCAGGCGGCGGTGCAGCAGGGCGATGCTCATCGTCCCCCCGCGGCCGCGGTGAACACGTCGCCCCAGCCGGGGCCGGCGGCGCCCGCCGTCACCAGCACGCACTCCGCCGCGGGAACGGGCGGCTCCAGCCGCGGCGCGTCCGCGCGAAAGCGGGCGCGGGCCAGCGCGTCCAGCACCCGCTCCAGCTGCGGGCCGCCGGGGGCGGGGCGCAGCCGCGCGTCCTGCATCGCCAGGCCGAAGGCGTCGCCGCGGCGCAGGGCGGCGGCGGCCAGCGCGGCGGCGATCTCCACCGCCGTCTCCGCCATCTCGCCCTCCGGCGCGCGCAGGTCCAGGCACAGCCAGAGCGCGCGGGAGCGGTCACGCTCGTACTCCTTGATCACGGGCTGCCCCACGCGCGCCGTCGTCCGCCAGTGCACGTCGCGCGGGTCGTCCCCCGGGCGGTAGGGGCGCAGTCCGCGGTACTCGCCGCGGGCGCCGGCGGACCCCGCGAACGCCTCGCCCGCGCGGCGCACGCGCTCCCCCGAGGGGCGCGGCTCGCGGACGGGGCGGTCGGTGCGCGGCCAGACCACCACCTCGCCGGGGATGTCGAAGTCGCGCTCCTTCACGAAGAGACCGAACGGGAAGGAGGTGGCCAGGGTGATGGTCTCCAGCGGATACGCGCCGCGCCGCTCCCACACCATCTCCGCGCGCGCGGCCGCCGTCTCGCCGGGCTCGATCACGGGGATCCACCCGCGCGCCGGGATCCGCGCCTCGCCCGCCTCCACGGAGTACGCGGGAAGCCGCCGGTTGCCGTTGCGCACGTCGTAGGTGATGCGCGAGGGAGCGCCCGCCGTGGCGCGCGCGACGCGGCGGCGCACCTGCAGCCGCCGCAGGATCTGCTCGCTGAGGAAGCCGCTCAGGGTGATGAAGCCCAGCATGCCGCCCAGCATGAGGAAGAGGAGGTTGTTTCCCGTGCCGATGGCGGCCACGCCCAGCAGCACCGATCCGGCGCTGAAGAACCACCCCGCGCGCGAGAACCGCAGCCGCCGCGGCGGGCGAAGCCAGCGGCGGATGCGAGTGCGTAAGTGCGTGAGTGCGTGAGTGCGTGAGTTCATCTGCATGCTGGTCGCGGACGGTTGCCGCGCTCCATATTGCTTCACGTCAGGCCCTGTCTGGTCAGGCACGCTGCGTCCTCCGGGCTCCTCCACTCCAGTCCCATCTCTTCTTCCCGATCATCCCGGGAGAGGTCTCCATGATCATCCGCCCCGCTCATCTCGCCGCGCTCGCGTTCGTCTGCGCCTGCTCGGGCGCGCCTGCCGCGGAGCGATCCGCCGCGCGGGAAGACAGTGCAGAAAGCCCCGTCCAGCGCGACACTGTGGTCCGCAGGGTGGACGTGGAACCTCTCCCCAACCTGTATGACAGCGTCACCATCGACGTGGACGGCGACGGCACCGCCGAGCGCGTCGAGCTCGGAAGCAACCTGCCCGACGACGAGAGGTACTATGACGTCCATCATCGATGGTCCGTGATCGTCCGCGACGGACCCGACAGCTACCCGCTGCTGCACGACTACGTCCCCGCCGTCGCCGCGTTCTGGGTGATCCCGGCCGATTCCACCCGCCCGGCGGAGATCCTGGTGCAGATCAGCGCCCTCCACGGGCCCTCCGAAGGCACGCGGCTGGAGAAGTTCGTGTTCGACCGCTCGCGCGGCGGATACGTACGGACCGGCCTGGTCGAAGGATGGGGCAGCGAAGGCCACGCGTACTATCGCGGCCCGCAGGGGTTTGAGGAGGTGCCGCCCACCGGACCCAACCGGCACGATCCTGTCGGGCACCGCCCCCCCGATTCCCCGTAGGCCTCGCCGTCGCGGCCGGCGCGCGGCACGGCATCGCAGATGCAGCGTCGGCTCCTGCTCATCCAGCGCACCTGCATCCAGTCGACGCAGCGATGCTCCGCCCGAGCCGCATCCCTCTTATCGCCGCCACCCTGGCGATCCTCGCCGCGTGCGGCGGCGCCTCCCGGGCCGAACCCGCACCGGCTGATACAGCAGACAGCGAACCCACGCCCGCCGCCGCGCGCGACACCCTCGTCCGCCCCGCTGCGCCGCGGTACGACTACACCGTGCTGGACAGTGCCACCGCGGACGTGGACGGCGACGGCGCGCCCGAGCGCATCGACCTGGCGGCGACGGTGGAGATGGGCGAGGACGGCCTGCCGCTGTGGGAAGACGGCCACCACTGGATGATCGCCGTCCGCGACGGCGCCGACACCTATCCGCTGGCGCAGCACTTCGTGCCGTGGGGCGGCGCGGCGTTCTGGATCGTGGCGGACGACCTCGCCGGCCCCGCCGCCATCCTGGTGCAGTCCACCACCCGCTTCGCCGAGACCGGCGGCACACGGCTGGAGAAGTTCGTCTTCGACCGCGCCCGCGGCGGCTACGTCCGCACCGCCGTGGCAGAGGCGTTCGGTACCGCGCAGTACCGCGGCCCGCCCGACATGCCCGCCCTCCTTCCGCCCACCGCCCGCGAGCACCCGTAGCCTGCCTGATGCTGGAGGTCCAGGCTGTGTATCCCCCCTCCCGCGCAGTTTGCGGGAGGGGGTGGCGCGCTCTCGGGCGCCGCCGGGGGCGGGCTCCTACACCGGCATCGCGATCCGGCCGAGCAGATCCTCCAGCACCGAGACCGCTTCCTCGTACGCCTCGCCGGTGGCGGCGCTGGCGCCGGCGGGGAGCAGGCGGTGGGCGAGCACCGGCACCGCCAGCCGCCGCACGTCGTCCGGCACCAGGAACTCGCGGCCGTCCACCAGCGCGTACCCACGCGCCGCCCGCAGCAGCGCGATGGCGCCGCGGGTGCTGGCGCCGGCGCGGAAGCGCGGCTCCGCGCGCGTGGCCTGCACGATCGCCATCAGGTAGTCCACGATGGACCCGTCCGCGTGCACCATGTCCACGCGGTCCTGCAGCGCCAGCACTGACGACGGGTCCAGCACCGGCCGGATGCGCTCCACCCCGTCCATCCCCCCGGCGGACTGCAGCACCACGCCGCGCTCCTCGTCCGCGTCCGGGTAGCCGATGGAAAGGCGCATCATGAAGCGGTCGAGCTGGCTTTCCGGCAGGGGATAGGTGCCGTGCTGCTCCAGCGGGTTCTGCGTGGCCATCACCAGGAACGGGCGCGGCAGCTCGAAGCTGCGCTCGTCGATCGTCACCCGGCCCTCCTGCATGGCCTCCAGCAGGCCGCTCTGCGTGCGCGGCGGCGCGCGGTTGATCTCGTCCGCCAGCACCACGTTGGTGAAGATGGGGCCCGGCCGCGTCTCGAACTCGTGCGCGCGCGGGTTGTAGATCGAGACGCCCAGCACGTCGGACGGCAGCAGGTCGCTGGTGAACTGGATGCGGCGGAACTCCAGCCCCAGCGCGGCGGTGAGCGAGCGGGCCAGGGTGGTCTTGCCGGTGCCGGGGATGTCCTCGAAGAGCAGGTGCCCGCGCGCCAGCAGCGCGGCCAGCGACAGGCGCACCGTCTCGCGCTTGCCGCGGAACACGGTCTCCACCTGGCCGATCAGCTGGTCCAGCAGGGAAAGGTCGATCTCGGGCGTGGTAGTGGGAACCGCGTTGAGCATGCGCGCGTCCGGGCGGGTGCGGGATGGGTCGGGATGATGGTTGAAGGTATCGTGTACACCGCCTCGCGCGGAACGGTCGTTTCCGGCGAGCGGGAGGGGTGGAAAGGGGCCCTCACCGGGCCGGGCTGGGCCCTCACCCGCGGCCTGGGCCCTCACCCGCGGCCTGAGAGCCGCACCCTCTCCCGCAAACTGCGCGGGAGAGGGTGTACACCCCGCTCTGGTGGCGCGGTGGATGGTGTGGCGCGAGGGCAGAGTTTACCCCCACGGCCCGCTGCGCGGGAGGCCCTCTCCCCCGCCCGGCCTTTCGCTCGTTCCTCGCGGACGGCGGGCGACTCCTCCCCCAACTTCGGGCGAGGGGTTGTTGCGCACGGTTTGGTGCTGGCGGCAGGATCTGCCCAGGCGAGATGAAGTTCAACCTCCTTCAGGGGTTGTGGGGGAGGTGGGCGAGTCTTGCGAGCCCGGAGGGGGCGCGGTTCGGAGCCTCCACCGCGACGGACCCACTCCCCCTCTCCGCGACGAACGAGCGGGGAGGGGGCGGGGGGGAGGGGCCCCACTCACGCACTCACGCACTCACGCACTTACGCACTCACGCACCTCAACACTTCCGCCCCCATCTCCGTCTCTACCCCTGAATGACCGGCGAGACCGATGCCCTTCTGGTGGCCAGGGTGCGCCGCGGCGACCGTGCGGCGGCGGAGGCGCTGGCCCAGCGTTGGCTGCGCGCGTGCCGGGCCGTGGCCCTCGCCCTCACGCGGGACGCGGCGGACGCCGACGACGTGTGCCAGGACGCCTTCGTCATCGCCATGGAACGCATCGACGACTGCCGCGACCCCGCGCGGTTCGGCGCGTGGCTGCTGCGGATCGCGCGCAACCAGGCCAACGACCGGCTGCGCGCCCGCGCCCGGCCGGTGCGGTCGCTGGACAGGATGGAGGTGGAGGCGCCACAGGCCTCGCCGCAGCGCGAGGCGGAGCGCGGCGACGCGCGGGAGCGGATGCTGGCCGCGCTGGGCCAGCTCTCCGCGGAACGGCGCGAGGTGCTGCTGCTGCACGACCTGGAGGGATGGACGCACCGCGAGATCGCGGAGCGCATGGGGCTGCCGCCGGGGACGGTGCGCTCGCACCTGCACCACGCGCGAAGGACGATGCGAAGCCTGCTGCCCGAACTGGAGGAGCGCGAGGAATGATGGACGACCGACGCCTGGACCTTTCCGCGCTGGACCCGGAACGCGATCCCCACCGCTGGCGCGCGGTGGTGGAGGCGACCATGGCACGCGTGGACGGCGTGCTGCTGGCGCGGACGCGGCCGGACCCGCTGGCGCTCATCGCCGGGTGGCGGCGCCCGCTGCTGGCGATGGCCGCGGCGGCGGTGCTGCTGCTGGTGCCGGTGGAGGTGATCCTGGAGCGGCGCGAAGCGCGCGAGGAGGCGCTGCGCGGGCTGGTGTCCGTCTCCACCGCGTGGGCGCAGGAGGGGCGCGCCCCCACCGGCGCGGAACTGCTGCGGGCCATCCGCACCGGGAGCGTGCGGTGAGAAGCCGGGCCCGGACTGTCGGCATGCTGCTGCTGGCGGCCACCTTCGCGGTGGGCGGGCTGGCGGGGATGGCCGTGGAAGAGGCCATGGGGCTGGACTGGTTCGACTTCCTGGACGAGGACGCCAGCCCTTCGGAAGACCGCCTGTTCGCCGGGATGGGGCTCACCGGGGAGCAGCGGCGGCGCATCGAGGAGATCCGCGACCGCCGCGAAGACCGGCTGGAGGCGTACTGGGAGAGCCGCGTCCCCGACATCCAGCGCATCGTGGACCAGTCGTACGGCGAGATGCGCGCGGTGCTGCCGGCGGAGCGGCACGCGGAGTTCGACCGCCGCGTGCGCGAGCTGCGGGCCCGCGCGCCGGCGGACCCTGATTGACGAGCGGACGCAGTGTCCGTCGTGTCGAGGGAACCGGAAGGAGTGGGATGATGCGGCCGATGGGGTTGTACAAGCTGGGCGCGGTGCTCTTCTGCACGCTGCTGGGGATCGGGGCGCTGGCGTACGTCATCACGCCGGGCGACCGCCGCGCGATCGCCGCGGCGCGCGCGGCCGACAGCGGCCCGCGGGAGGATGGCGGATCGGCCGGCGAGCGAGCGCAGCGCGCACCGCCGCCGGGCGAGATCTGCACGGTCGCCGCCCCGCCGCGGCCGCTGGCCGACGAGGTCCACGAGAGCAGCGGCGCGGCCGTGAGCCGCGCCCATGACGGGATCTTCTGGACCCACAACGACTCCGGCGACCCGCTGCTCTATGCGGTGGACACGGAGGGACGGACGGTCGGCCGCGTCCGCGTGGCCGGGGCGGAGGTGGAGGACTGGGAGGATATCGCGCTGGCGCCATGCCCCCCGGGCGGCGACTGCCTGTACGTGGCGGACATCGGCGACAACGGCGCGGAGCGCCCGTCCGTCACCGTCTACCGCATCCCCGAGCCTGCGCCGCAGGCCGCGGAATCCGCCCCCGCGGAGGCTATCCGCCTGCGCTACCCCGACGGCCCGCACGACGCGGAGGCGATGTTCGTCCTGAACGGCGCCATCCACCTGGTCACCAAGGGCGAGAACGGTCCGGTCGCCCTCTACCCGGCACCGCCCTCCGCCGCGCCCGGTGCGGAGGCCGTGCTGGAGCGCATCCGCCAGCTGACGCCGGACAGGGTGGATCGCCCGGAGCGCATCACCGGTGCCGATGCGAGCGCGGACGGGCGGTGGGTGGTGATGCGCACGCTCCGGTCGGCGCTCCTCTACCCCGCCGCGGAGCTGGCGGGGAGCGGCGAGCCGCGCCGGGTGGACCTGGAGACGCTGAGCGAGGAGCAGGGCGAGGGAATCGCCTTCGCGGCGGACGGGTCGCTGCTGGTCACCAGCGAGGGCGGCGAGAAGGAGAAGCCCGCCACCTTCGCCCGGCTGCGCTGCGCGCTGCCGTAGTCGGCGCGGGCGATCGCGAGGTCCCACTCAGACGAAAGGGAACGGATGCAGGGCTGGGTGGTGGACGTGGTGCGGCAGCTGGGGCCCGTGGGGATAGCCCTGCTGATGTTCCTGGAGAACGTCTTTCCCCCGCTGCCATCGGAGGTCATCATGCCGCTGGCGGGCTACCTTTCCGCGCGCGGCGAGGCGCCGTTCTGGACGGTGGTGGCCGCGGGGACGGTGGGCTCGCTGGCCGGCGCGGCGGCGTGGTACGCCGTGGGCCGCGCGGTGACGCACGAGCGGCTGTGCGCGTGGGTGGAGGCGCATGGCACCTGGATGGCGATGGTGCCGGCGGACGTGGACCGCGCGGCGGACTGGTTCGAGCGCCACGGGCGGGGGAGCGTGTTCTTCGGGCGGCTGGTGCCCGTGGTGCGCACGCTCATCTCCGTCCCCGCGGGGTTCTCTCGCATGCGCCCCGCGTCGTTCCTGGCGCTCTCCGCGCTGGGAACGACGCTGTGGACCTTCGTGCTCGCCTGGGCCGGGCGGTTGCTGGGGAGCCGCTTTCGCGAGGTGGAGCAGTGGATCGGCCCCGTGAGCTCCGCGGTCGTCATCGGCGCCGTGGTGTGGTACCTCTACCGCGTCGCCCGCATTCTCCACGCCCGCCACACTGGGAGGGTCGGCTGAATATCGCATCAAGCCGTTGTCTTCCTGAGGGAGCGGCCCCCAGAACTGGCGTTCACACAGCCGCTTGCGCGCGACCGAAGGATCTTCTCTCCGTACCAAGGGGCTGGCTTCGCGTCTCGAGGCCAGCCCTCGGTTTTGCAGACAAGATCCTTCGGTCGGCGCCAAAGAACCGTGCGGGTGAAGGGTCCGCGCGGCGCCTCACTCAGGAAATCAACACTATTATTCGGATGCGATGATCAATCAGCCGCATCCAATCCGTGCTGCGTTCGCGCGACCCAGCGCGGCGCCGAGTCCGTCTGCTGGCGGAGGATGAGGTTGAGCTGGGCGGCGTGGTGCTGCACGTGGCGCATGTTGTACATCAGCACCTCCAGCCCGCTCATCTCGCGCGTCCACCACCGCTGGCTCGCGTACAGCTTCTCGTCCGTCAGCGCGGCGATGACCGCGCGGCACTTTTCGCGGCCGTGCTCCAGGTACGGCAGAAGCTCATCCTTGCGGTACGGACGCTCGGGCATGATGCCGCGGTCGTCCAGTTCATCCAGCGTGAACGGCGCCGGCGGCGCGAACCCGTCCGGCGACCCGGAGAGGTACAGGTCGAGGAAGAAGAGCGTGTGGAACGCCACGTACCAGAACTCCGGCAGCTGTGTCCGGTCGCTCCACAGATCGTCCGGACACGCCACGATCGCGTTCTCCAGCATGTCGATCGCCGCCCCGAACTGCTGCCAGAGGGCTGTTGATTCACGGTTATCCACGTGAGTTCCACTCGTTTGTGCACGTAATTCTAGCCACGCTGTCGCGCAATCAGTGCTATTGCGCCTTTCAACTCGACTTTATCCCTTTACGCTGCAAAGGCTAAGACGTCTGTGAAGAGTTCCAGCTGGCTTCGTGGAATCATCACGACATCTGCTTCATGCTGGGATGTTCGGTTGATTGTCGCAGGCCAGAGTCTGCGACGTACCC
>DATAAG010000402.1:0-9226 GCA_036260235.1 Longimicrobium sp. | reverse complement strand
GGGTACGTCGCAGACTCTGGCCTGCGACAATCAACCGAACATCCCAGCATGAAGCAGATGTCGTGATGATTCCACGAAGCCAGCTGGAACTCTTCACAGACGTCTTAGCCTTTGCAGCGTAAAGGGATAAAGTCGAGTTGACAGGGAATCCGGAATCGGATGGCCGGTTCCTGAGGCTGAGGAGGTGTTGCTCGAGCTCGCCTCGGGCGATTTGTCGTCCTGAGGAAGGCACAGGATCCTGCCGGCACAACTGCGGGGCTGCGTCTGCACAGGGGAGGCCGGCCCGCGGTTGGGCGGAGCAGATCCTCCGGCCGCGCGCGAGCGGCCGTGCGTGCGCTGGCTCCGTGTGGCGCTCCCTCAGCCTCAGGCTCAGGAAATCAGGCGCCTTTCGTAGAGCGCAAAAAAGCCCCAGGCCGCGCTTTTCGCGCCGGCCTGGGGCTCAGTTGCCCCGGGAGGATTCGAACCTCCACTAACGGTTCCAAAGACCGCTGTGCTGCCATTACACCACAGGGCAACAGCACGCGGAGGCCGGCCCGAGGCTAACCTCCGCGCACGCTGAAAGTTATCCGGCACTCCCCTCCGGGTCAACCCGACCCGCAATGCGATTCCGAAGCCGGCTCGGCGATTCGCTTCGGACGAACACCGTGATGCCGCCGGGCGCAACGCTCCGCTGCGCCGCAGACCAGCCGGCACGGGCCGCGAACCCCGGCCGCGGCGATGGATGACGAGCGGCCGACCGGGTGCGGCGAGTGGCATGGAATCGCCTGCCGTACCCGTCACTTCTCCACCGCTCGCGCGTTCTTCTGATCGTCCGTTCCGCGATGCCGACACGCTGCACCCGGAGCCATCCGACCATGAGCCCTTCCCTTCGCCACGCCCCCGTCGCCGCGCTCCTCGTCCTGGCCGCCTGCAGCGCCGACCGCGGCCCCGGCGCCAACCTCACCGGCAGCGACAATCCCGAAGGGATCGTCTTCCTCGCGGAGACCGAGGCCGGGAACGACATGGACGCGCTCTTCGAGGGGCGCGTGATCCGCGACCAGGCAGGCTGCCTGCGGCTGCAGAGCGCGCAGCCCTCGACGGTCATCTGGCCCGCGGGCTCCAGGCTGGAGAGCCGCGGCGGCGCGCTCTTCGTCATCGCCCGCGACGGCCGCGCGCTGACGAAGATCGGCGCGGAGACCCGGCTGGGCGGCGGCCACGTACCCTCGCATGCGTACGCGGAGCTGACCCCGCGGGACCGCGAGCTCGCCGAGACCCGCTGCCCGGGCGAGTACTGGATCGTCGGCTGACCGGCAGAGGAGCGCCGGTCGAGCCTCTCCGCAGGCAACCCCGAGCCCCGCGAGCTCGCGGGCTCGCCGCCTGTACTGCGCCGGTCTGGCACGTCCTCTGGCCCGTCCTGCGTGCATGACGCGCGGACGGAACGGATCGGCCTCACAGAGAGTCAGCCGAGTTCGCAGAGGACTCTGAACTCCGTTAACTCCGTTGACTCCGTGTGAGGCCGACTCTTTTCTGAGTTGTATACAACCATTCCCGACGGATCTGCGACAGAGCGGATGCGGAGGTCATCTCCTCCCGGTCGATCCCATCGACGCACCCGCTGCATCTCACAGGGAACGGTTTCGATGTCGTGTCTCCGCACGGCGCTGGTCCTGCTCGCGGCCGCCGGCCCGCTCTGCGCGCAGGCACCCGATCCGCCCGGGACGGTGGTGGACCTGGACGGCTACGGGCTCCACCTGTGGTGCCAGGGGAGCGGGAGCCCCACGGTGGTCCTCTCCGCCGGCTCCGGCGACTACTCGTTCGATTGGGAGCCGGTGATGGAGGGGCTGCGCGATCACGTCCGCGTCTGCAGCTACGACCGGCCGGGGTTCGCGTGGAGCGGGATCGGGCCGATCCCGCGCACCATGGCGCAGGAGGCGTTCGAGGTGCGCTCGGCGCTGCGCCGGGCCGGCGTGGAGGGGCCGTACGTGCTGGTGGGCCACTCGCTGGGCGGGCTGGTCGCGCGGGTGTTCGCGCACGACTACCCGGACGACGTCGCCGGCCTGGTGCTGGTGGATCCCACGCACGAGGACACGAAGCTGATGTACCAGGGCCGGATCGTCCGCGTCCGCGACTCCGCACGCCCGGTCGCGGTCCCCCGTCCCACCACGTACGCCGCGAGCCCGCCCCGCCCGCCCACGGCGCAGGAGGAGAAGGACTTCGCGGACCTGCGCGCGTTCCTGGGCCCGCCGCGCATCCAGCCGCCGTTCGACCGGCTCTCCCCGCGCGCGCAGGCGTGGCGGCTGTGGGCGCTCGGCGCGATGCGCCCGCTGCCGGGAGACGAGTACTGGCCCGAGGAGCTGGCCGCCATGGCCGCGCGGCGCCGGGTGGACGAGCTGGACGGGATGCCCGTGGCAATCGTTCTCCCCCGGCGGCGGCCGCTCGCGGAGATCGAGCCGGCGGAGGCGCGCGAGATCGAGGCGGAGAAGCAGGCGCAGAAGGAGGGCCTCGTCCAGCTCTCCCGCAACGCCGTTCTGCTCCGCGCCGAGAGCACCGGCCACCACGTGCACCTGGAGCAGCCCGCCATCGTCATCGATGCGGTGCGACAGGTGCTCGCGTCCGCACGCCAGCGCAGATGAAGAGGATCACGCGTGGTTAAGGTTGAACGGAGAGAACGCCAGAGTTCCCTGATGTCCTCTGCGTTCTCTCATTTGCATGCTGCCTTCCTTCCCACGCAGGAGCGTGCGCCGCGGTTCCTCGCTCCGCACCCGCCCGGGAAGCGCACGGATAAAGCTTGTTCCCTCGCACTGCTACCGCCTATCGTACCAGGATCCTTTCCCCACCACCTTCCATGTCTCGGGAGAAATTCATGTCCACGTACTCGATCACCATCCAGATGAACACAAACACCGTCGACGAATTGCTGAGCAACGGGTTCAACCTGTACGGCTTTCAAGCGGTCAAGGGAGCACTCAACGGGGTTCCGACCGTCTGGTTCCAGACCGGGAACTATTCTCTCGAAACCGTGATCACCTGGTCCGATCAGTACCAGGCGTACACCTCCTTGAGTCAGATCATCCCGCACGGACGGATCGTCGCCAACAGCACTTATGTAATCAGTCCGGGCCAGACGCTCGAGGTCACCAGCAGCAGCGGCATGGGGAACGTCATGGCGACGGGAGTCACTGGGGCGATCGCGATCCTGAACCAGACGAGCACGCAGTTCACCTGCGGCATCTCCGCGGAGCTGCCCGGCAGCGGCTTTGCGCCGGTGTGCGCCTTTCCCCTCTTTGGCTTCAACATGGACGTGATCGCGCCTGCGCAGCAGGTGTTTCTGATGTTCAGCAACTTCCTGGTCAACGCGGGCACGGTGATTGAGGGGTCGTTCAGTGAGGGAATTCTGATCGATCTCTCCAGCAACGCCTCGCCCACCGTCTCTTTCGACATCAACATGGGCTGGAGCGCGGCGGGCGGCGGGTCTACCACCTACCCGCCCGACACGAACCTGGTGCCGCTCCTCATCCAGCAAGAGGGTGGGCCAGCGGCTCTGCGTGAACTCCCCGCACATTCGCAGAAAACGGAATCCCGCTGAGGGACGGGGGAGGCAGAACGAGAGGACGCGGGGGCACCGAATCCCCGCGTCCTCTCCGTCTGGCTCCGCGTCCCGTGCATGATGCCGTTCCACGGCGGAATCACTCCACCCGGACCGGCGGCTCCGCGTCCAGCGTCTCCGCGGCCCAGGCGCGCATCCGCAGGCCGCGCATCCGCTCCAGCGTGGCGTCCCGCGCCTCCTCGCCGTCGAACACGCCGAAGACGCTGGAGCCGCTCCCCGCCATCATCGCGATCCGCGCCCCGCCCTGCCGCAGCGCCGAGGTGGCCAGGTGGATGAACGGAATCTGCTCCGCCACCACCTCTTCGAACTCGTTTTCCGCCAGCACCGCGACCGCGTTCCAGTCCCGCAGCGCATCCAGCGGGAGCGACCGCGAATCGGGCTCGTACTGGCCTTCCCGCCGTTGCGCCAGCCGGCGGAACGCCTCCGCAGTCGGCATCGCCACGCCGGGGTGCGCGACGATCACGGGGCGGGGCGCGAGCGGAGGGAGCGCCAGCAGCCGCTCGCCGCGGCCCCACGCCAGCGCCAGGGGCGATCCGCAGAGAAAGAAGGGCACGTCGCTCCCCAGCTCGGCCGCCATCCGCAGCAGCGCGACCTGCTCGAACGGCTCACCGTAGAGGGCGTTCAGCGCCCGCAGCGTCGCCGCGCCATCGGACGAGCCGCCGCCCAGCCCGGCCGCGGAAGGGATGCGCTTCGTGAGGTGGATGTCGATCCGCGGCCGCTCGTACATCGCCGCGTGAAAGAGTGTCGCCGCGCGGACGCAGAGGTTGCGCTCCGGCGGGCCCGTATCCACCCCGCCCTCCACCTGCAGGCGGATGCCGGACTCGCCGCGGCGCACCGTCACCGCATCCGCCAGCGACAGCGCGCAGAACAGCGTCTCCAGCGTGTGGTAGCCGCTCTCCTCGCGCGACAGGATGCGGAGGAAGAGGTTGACCTTGGCCGGGGCCGCGACCTCGACCGCGTCAGGCAGGGCGGACATCGGGACCCATCGACGGATCGCTCTCCACCGCCTCCTCCACCCGCTCGTCGCTACGCCCCAGGTCGCGCCAGCGGACGTTGAGGCGCGCCGCGTAGTACATCCCCAGTGCCGTGACGGTGAACCAGCCGCCCAGGTGCAGCCCGATGGCGAACGACACGGCGCGCGAGGCATCCACCCCCCACAGCCCCAGCCCCCACACGCTCGCCGCCTCCCACACGCCGAAGAAGCCGGGCGCGGCCGGGATGGAAACCGCCAGCGCGATCACCGACTGCAGGAACACCGCGCCCAGGAACCCCGGCTCGGCGATATCGAAGGCGAGGAAGGCGAGGAGGAACGAGGTCGCCAGGAAGAACCACTGGAAGAACGCCCAGGCGACGGAGACCGCCAGCAGCCGCGGGTTTCGCAGCACGTGCAGCCCGCCCACGAACGCGTGCAGCGCGTCCACCAGGGGCCGGCGGAAGGCCTCCGGCAGCACCGCGTTCGCAACGCGCTCCGCGATGCCCACCGTGCGGGTGGGAAAGAGGGCCATCAGCAGGATGATGGCGAGCAGCACGCCCGTGATGGCGGCGATCACGCGCACCGTGCCCTGCACGTCCACGCCGCCGCCCGTGACCTCCGGGAACCCCGGCATCGCCATCGACGCCAGCAGCAGCGACAGCATGACGACGCCGTCCAGCGCGCGCTCCAGCACCAGCGAGGCGAACGCCGCCGTCAGCGGGATCCTGGCCTCGCGCGCCAGCACCCAGGTGCGGGCGAACTCGCCCAGCCGGGCCGGGAACACGTTGTTCGCCCCGAAGCCGATGCACACGCCGGCGATGCGGGGTCCGAACGGGATGCCGGGCGCCACCGGCTCCAGCAGCGGCTTCCAGCGCATGGCGCGCACGTGCATCCCCAGCGTGGAGACGATCACCGCCGCCGCCAGCAGGAGCCAGTTGGCGCTGCGCAGGTTGGCGGCCACCTCCGGCCACTTCACCTCGTGCAGCGCCCACCAAAGAAAGAAGACGGTCGCCGCGATCCCGACGACCGCCTTCAGGGATGACTTCATCTCAGGTTGTCGATTGGCAGGTTCTGCCTGACGGATAGGGCACAGGTTACAGGGGACAGGTTACAGCCGGCCCGGACCCGCCCATCGTCCCCATCCCCACCGGCTATTCCCTATTCCCTAGCCCCAGCTCCACCAGCCCGAACAGCTCGTCCAGCGCCTCGCCCAGCGGCGTGCCGCGGCCGCCGCCCATCTCCTCCAGCCGGGGGCGCAGCGCCAGCGCCTCGCGCAGCGCGTCGGCCGGGGCGTAGAGCAGCGTCTCCACCGGCACCACGCCCTCCTCGTCCGCCTTCGGCTCCGGCGCCGGGGCGGCCGCCTGCACCTGCTCCGCGGTCTCGGCCACGGCGGAGGGCTCGGGCGGCGCGGAGACGGCGGGGGGCGCGGGCGGGGCGCCGGGGAGCGCGTAGCGGAGCGTGCGCAGCGCGTCGCGCGCCTCGTCCGGCGTCGCCGCCGCGCGCAGGCGGTTGGCGGCCAGCTCCGCCGCCGCCGCCAGGCCGGGAACGCCGTACGTTCCCGCCAGCTCGCGCACGCTCGCCGCCAGCTCCGCCGCCTCGCGCGCCACCCGTGCGAAGCGGCGGGGGCGCGCCGGCTGGCTGGCCAGCAGCCCCTCCGCGCGGTCCAGGAAGCCGGTCGCCTCGATGCGCAGGAAGTCCTCCACCTCCGCCGTCATCCCCTCGCCGCCGGGCGCCGGCGCCATCGGCGACGACACCAGGTGCGGCCCGCCCTCGTCCGCGAACAGGCGGGTGACGGGGACCACGGCCGCGTCCTCCTCCGTCGCCGCCGCCTCCTCCACCCGGTCGCGCAGCTCGCGGAAGGCGGTGAGCTCCGGCGACTCGCCCGGCGCGCGGCCGCCCTCCAGCGCCTGCGCGGAGGCGCGGAGCGCCGCGGCGCCCGCGGCCAGCAGCTCCGTCTCCTGCCCGGTGACGGCGGAGTCGCGGCCCAGCACCTCGTGCGCGGCGTCCTCGATCCCCTCCAGCACCTCCAGCACCGGCGCCAGCGGCTCCATCCCCGCCACGCCGCGCACCGGCCGCATCCGCCGCAGCACCGTGCGCAGCGGCTCGCGTGCGTCCGGCGCCGCCCCCAGATCCGCCAGGGCGCGGTCCATCTCCGCCACCACCCCCGCGATCTCGCGCCGCACGAAGTCGAACAGCGCGTCCCCCGCGGCCGGCGCGTCGCCGCCCCGCCGCACGCCGCGCACGTCCGCCCACCGCTCCGCCGCGGCGCGCGCGCGCTGCTCCTCCGACGGCCCCCACGCGCCGTGCCGCTCCACCAGCGCGCGCAGGTCGTCCGCCGTGCGGCGCGCGCGGTCGCGCACCTCCGGCGTCCACTGCATCACCCCGTCGCGGATGGCGCGCGCCCCGTCCTCCAGCCGCTCCGCCACCTCGGCGATGGGCCCGGCCCCCGCCAGCTGCGCGCTGCCGCGGACGCCGCGCGCCAGGCGAAAGAAGCGCACCGGGTCCGGCCGGTCGCTTCCGGCCAGCAGCGCGTCCATCTGGTCCAGGTACTCGCCGGCTTCCAGCGCGAAGTATTCGCTGAGCGGTTGGGCCATGGGGCGGGATGCGGGGGGTGGTGGGGTCAGCGGCGGGCGCGGCGGACGATCTCGGCCATGTCGCGCACCGCCCGCTCCACCCCGGTGAAGACGGCGCGGCTGACGATGGAGTGGCCGATGTTCAGCTCCTCGATCTCCTCGACCGCGGCGACGGGCGTCACGTTCTCGTACGTCAATCCGTGCCCGGCGTGCACGGCCAAGCCCAGCGAGCGCCCCAGCGCGGCCGCGCGCCGCAGCCGGCCCAACTGCTCGCCGCGCTCCGCGCCGCGCGTGTTGGCGTACTCGCCCGTGTGCAGCTCGACGGCGTCCGCCTCCAGCTCCAGCGAGGCGCGCACGCTCTCCGGGTCGGGGTCGATGAACAGCGAGGTGCGGATCCCCGCCGCCTTCAGCCGCCGGACGGCCTGGCGCAGCCCCTCGCGCGTGGCGTCGCTGAAGGTCAGCCCGCCCTCCGTCGTCACCTCTTCGCGGCGCTCGGGGACCAGCGTGGCCTGGTGGGGACGCCATTCTTCCGCCAGCGCCAGCACGTCGGACGCCGCCGCCAGCTCCAGGTTCACCACCGTGCGCGCCGTCTCCGTCAGCAGGCGCACGTCGCGGTCCTGGATGTGGCGGCGGTCCTCGCGCAGGTGCACGGTGATGCCGTCGGCGCCGCCCAGCTCCGCCAGTACGGCGGCGCGCACCGGGTCCGGCTCGTCGGTGCCGCGCGCCTGGCGCACGGTGGCCACGTGGTCGATGTTGACGTAGAGCCTCAACGCCCCTCCCCCAGCAGTGCGCCCAGCCGCGCCGCCGCGGCGGCGTCCACCCCCGCCGCGCGCGCCAGCCGCAGGGCCTCGCGAGCGAGCAGGCAATATAGCGCCCGCTCGTCCGCCGACAACCGCTCCAGGTGCAGCGCCACCGTCTCCACGTCGCCCCGCATCACCGGCCCCGTCAGCGCCTCCGCCGGCCCGCGCGAGACGACGTTCTCGACGGCGCCGGACGCCAGCGCCGCCAGCGCCGGGCGCGCATCCGCCGCATCCACCCCCGCCTCCTCCATCAGCCGCTCCGCCACGGAAAGGAGCGCGACGGCGTAGTTGGACGCGAACACCGCCGCCGCGTGGTACGCCGCCTTTCCCCCCGGCGCGATCCGCAGCGCCCGTCCCTGGCAGGCGCGGACGATGCGCTCCGCCAGCGCCGCCGCCTCGCCCTCGCCCTCCACCCCCCAGGTGGCGCCGGCCAGCCGCTCCGCCCCCTCCACGGGGTCCGCGATCGCGGCGAGCGGATGCACGGAGCCGACGGGATGCCCGCGCTCCGCGAGAGGCTGCAGGATGTCGGTGGAGCGGCTCCCGCTGGTGTGCAGGATGGGGATGGATGGGGGGAGGTCGACGGATGCCAGACGCGCCGCCACCTCCGCGATCACGCCGTCCGGCACCGCGATGACGGCGGCGTCGATCCCGGCCGGCGCGCCGTCGATGGAGGGCAGATACGCCGCCGCGGGCGCATCCCCTGCGAACAGCGGGTGATCCGGCGCGTCCGCCCGCCGCCCGCTGACCGTCAGCCCCCCGACCGCGCCCGCGCGGTGCAGCCGCAGCCCCAGCGCGAGCCCCGTCCGCCCCGCACCGACGATCCACAGGTGCCGGGCGACGGACTCGCGATGGTCGATGTGCGATGCCGAAGTCAACCGAGTGCTGTCATTCCGAGGAAGCGCCACGCGGTCCCGGCGGTGAGCCGAACCTTGTGGCGCGACCGGCGAATCGGCGATCCGAGCCGCGATCCCCGCCCGGCCGCGAAGAAATCCGTGTCCACCAGTCCGCGCAGGCGGACTTTGTGAATTTCCAGCGGCGAATTATGCCCATTGCGGATCAAATCCGGTAACTGCTTCCACCGGAACTCGCCATCACGCTCACGAGGCAGCGATGCAGTCCGCGCAGGCGGACTTCGCGAATTTTCAGCGGCGAATTATGCCCATTGCGAATCTGATCCGGTAACCAAGCCCCGTCGCGACCGCCGTCCAGCGACTAAAGTCGCCGCAACGACTACACGCTGTCCGCCTTCGCGGACAACACCGGACCGCCAGCACCGGGGATCCTCGAGCGGATT
>DATAAG010000401.1:0-6610 GCA_036260235.1 Longimicrobium sp. | reverse complement strand
GAGCACCCAGCCCATGGCCTGGATGTACTCGATCCACTCGTCGCCGGTGCTGGCCAGGTGCTCCAGGTCGAACCCCCGCTCCTGGTCGAAGTCCAGCGAGTACACCCAGACCAGGCGGTCGCCCCGGGGGCGCAGCGCGATCCACACCGCCCGGTCGATGGCCATGGGGAGGACGAAGCCGTCGTTGTAGTCGGTGTGCTCGCCGATCAGGTTGACCCGCCCCGGCGCGCGGGCCACCCAGGCCGGCGGAGCGCCGAAGCGCGCCTCGAATACCCGGATCACCGTGGAGCGGAGGCCCTCGTCGCGGGTCATGGGCGGACCGGAGGCGACGGGACGCGGTCCGCGTAGCCGCGGGGGTGCGCGCGGTGCCACTCCCAGGCGCTCTCGATGATCTCCCGCAGCCCGGCGTAGCGGGGCGCCCACCCCAGCTCCCGGCGGATCCGCTCGCTCCCCGCCACCAGGGTCGCCGGGTCGCCGGGACGGCGCGGCCCCACCACGGCGGGGATCGGGTGGCCGGTGACGGCGCGCGCGGTCTCGATCACCTCGCGGACGCTGAAGCCGCGGCCGTTCCCCAGGTTGTAGGTGCGGCTCCCCCGGTCCAGGGCCCGAAGCGCCAGCACGTGCGCCTGCGCCAGGTCGGCCACGTGCACGTAGTCGCGGACGCAGGTCCCGTCCGGGGTGTCGTAGTCGTCGCCGTAGATGGTCACCCGCTCGCGCTGCCCGAGCGCCACCTGCAGCACCAGGGGGATCAGGTGGGTCTCCGGGTCGTGGTCCTCCCCCAGCTCCGGGGACACCGCGCCCGCGGCATTGAAGTAGCGGAGCGCGGCGGAGCGCATCCCGAAGCGGTCGTCCATCCAGGCGAGCATCCGCTCCAGCAGGTACTTGGACTCGCCGTATGGGCTCCCCGGGCGGATGGGGGCGTCCTCCTCGATCGGGATGCGGTCCGGGAGCCCGAAGAGGTTGGCGGTGGAGGAGAGGATGAAGCGCCGCACCCCGTGCTCCACCGCGCTCTCCAGCAGGTTGAGCCCGTTGCGGAGGTTCTCCCCCAGGTACAGGAAGGGACGCTCCATCGATTCGCCCACCAGGGTGCGGGAGGCGAAGTGCAGGATCCCCTCGGGCCGGTGCGCGGCCAGCGCCCGGTCCACCGCCGCGCGGTCGGCCAGGTCGCCCTCCACCAGCTCCGCCTCCGGGTGGACCGCCGCCCGGTGCCCCTGGGAGAGGTTGTCGAAGATGGTCACCTCGTCGCCCGCCTCCACCAGCTGCGCGACGGTGGCGCTCCCGATGTACCCGGCGCCGCCCGTGACCAGCACCCTCATGCGGCACCTCTCCCGCCCCGGGTCTCCGGCAGGTCGCGCAGCCGCGCCGCGCTGCTCTCAGGGGTGACGTCCCTCTGGGGCTCCCCCAGCATCTCGTAGCCGACCATGAATTTTTTCACCGTCGCCGACCGCAGCAGCGGCGGAAAGAAGTGCAGGTGCAGGTGCCACTCCGGGTGCACCTGGCCGTCGGTGGGTGCCTGGTGCACCCCGGAGGAGTACGGGAACGACACCCCGAACAGGTTGTCGTAGCGGCGCGTCAGGCGCTGCAGGATCTCCGCCAGCCCGTCGCGCTCCCCGTCGTCCAGCGTCCGCAGGTCGGGGACGGGGCGGCGCGGCACCACCAGCGTCTCGAAGGGCCACACCGCCCAGAACGGCACCAGCGCCACCCAGGTGTCGTTGGCGCAGACGATCCGCTCCTCGCGCTCCAGCTCCAGCCGCAGGTAGTCCGCCAGCAGCGTCCGGCCGTGCCGCGCGAAGTGCTCCGCCATCCGCTCCCCCTCCCGCGCGGGGATCTGGGGGATGGAGCTCTGCGCCCAGATCTGCCCGTGCGGGTGGGGGTTGCTCGCCCCCATGGCCGCGCCCTTGTTCTCGAAGATCTGCACGTAGCCGATCCCGGGGCGGCGCCCCAGCTCCGCGAACTGCTCCCCCCAGAGATCCACCACCGCGCGGATCCCCGGCACGTCCAGGTCCGGGAGCGACAGGTCGTGCCGGGGCGAGAAGCAGATCACCCGGGCCGTCCCCGGCTCGCTGCGGGCCACCAGGAGCCCCTCCACGTCCACCCCGGCCTCCGGCGCGTCCGGCTTCAGCGCGGCGAAGTCGTTGGTAAAGACGAAGGTGCCCGTGTACTCCGGGTTGCGGACCCCCCCGGCGCGCTCGTTCCCCGGGCAGAGGTAGCAGGCCAGGTCGTACGCCGGGCGCTCCTCGGCCGCGGGGCGCTCGGTCTCCCCCTGCCAGGGGCGCAGTGCCCGGTGCGGAGAGACCAGCACCCACTCCCCGGTGAGCGGGTTGAGACGGCGGTGCGGTGTCTCCGCGAGCGCCCCGGCGGCCGTGCCGGCGGCGCCCTCCGCGTCAGTGGCCACCCTGCGCCCTCTTCTGCAGGCGCGCCTGGACCACCACCACGCC
This sequence comes from Longimicrobium sp., assembly GCA_036260235.1. GTDB lineage: Bacteria > Gemmatimonadota > Gemmatimonadetes > Longimicrobiales > Longimicrobiaceae > Longimicrobium. The sequence goes on along the minus strand of DATAAG010000401.1, from coordinate 4,172 downwards.
CAGGAGGAAGACGCCGCGCAGCACGCTCTGCCACCAGGGGGTGATGGTGCCTTCCAGGTTGAACAGGTTGAAGATCACCCCCAGCAGCAGCACGCCCACGGCCGTGGAGCCCACGCCGCCCTGCCCGCCGCTGAGCAGCGTGCCCCCCACCACCACGGCGGCGATGGCGTCCAGCTCGTACCCGTTGCCGGCCACCGGCTGCCCCGCGCCCAGTCGGCCGGCCAGGACGATCCCCGCCAGCGCGGCCAGCAGGCCGCTGAGCAGGTAGGTGGCGATCAGCACCCGGTCCACCTTGAGCCCCAGCAGCCGCGCGGCGTCCTCGTGGTCCCCCGCCGCGTAGACGTAGCGGCCGAAGCGGGTGTAGCGGAGCACGACCCAGCCGGCGAGGAAGGCCAGCGCGGTGAGCCACACCGGCACGGGCACGTCCAGCAGGCGCTCGCGGCCCAGCCCCATGACGCCCGCCGCCGAGCGATCCACCCGCACGGAGTTCTCGCCCGTTATGCCCAGCGCCACGCCGCGCGCCGCGATCATCATCGCCAGGGTGACGATGAAGGGCTGGATGCGGGCCTTGGTGATGAGGACGCCGTTGATCGTCCCCAGCAGCGCCCCGGCGGCCAGCCCGCCCGCGACCGCGGCCAGCGTGCCGTATTCCGACAGGTACGCCGCGGTGATCCCGCCCAGGGCGAGCACCGAGCCCACGGAAAGGTCGATGCCGCCGGTCAGGATCACCAGCGTCATCCCCAGCGCCACCAGCCCCAGCATGCTGTTCTGGCGCAGCACGTTCATCACGTTGTTCCAGTCGGCGAACGCCTCGTACCGGATCACGCCGAAGACACACACCGCCACGAGCGCCACCACCGCGCCCTGCCGCTGCAGCAGCGAGGCGGCCTTCGCGCGCAGCGCGGGGGCGCGGCGGGAAGGCGCCCCGCTCCCCGCGCCCGGCGGCTGGGGGCCGGCCGGCGCGGGCGGGGCGGCGACGGCCGACGAGCCGGAGGCGCCGATCTGCTCGTGAGCTTCCACTAGACCCTCCGCGGACGCTGAAGGTAGACGGCGAAGAGGATGATGACCGCCTTGAACGCCTGCGCCCACGGGTAGGGGATGAGCAGCATGTTGAAGCTGGTGGCGATCACCTGCATGATCAGCGCGCCCACCACCGTCCCCATCAGCGTCGCGCGCCCGCCGCTGAGCAGCGTGCCACCGACGACCACCGCGGCGATGGCGTCCAGCTCCGCTCCGACCCCGATGCGGGCGGCGGCGCTCGCCCCCAGCCGGCTGGCCTCCACCAGCCCGGCCAGGCCGGCCAGCAGGCCGCTGATCGCGTAGACCGAGATGACGGTGCGGTTGACGGGGACGCCCGCCAGGCGCGCCGCCGCCGGGTTGCCCCCCGCCGCCAGCACGTAGCGGCCGAAGGGCGTGGAGCGCAGGACGAAGACCGCCAGCGCGACCACCACGGCCGCGATCAGCACCTGCACCGGCATGGGCCCGATGAGCCCGCGGCCCAGCACCAGGAACCCGGGGTCGCCGATGCTGATGAGCGCGCCGTCCCGGTTGATGATCTGCGCCAGCCCGCGTCCCGCCAGGAGCGTGGCCAGGGTGACGACGATCGCCTGCACCTTGAAGTACGAGATGAAGGCGCCGTTCAGCAGCCCGACCGCCACCGCGGCGAGGAGGGCGAGGGGGATCGCGACCAACAGCCCGTAGTCCAGCGTGACCGCCGCCACGGCCGCGGAGATCGCCATCACGCTGCCGACGGAAAGGTCCACGCCGGCGGTGGCGATCACGTACGTCATCCCGACGGCCACCAGCAGGGTGACGGAGACCTGCGAGAGGACGTTCCAGAGGTTGCTCGCCGTGGCGAAGTTGGGGGTGAAGAGCGCGTTGGCAGCGACGAGGACGACCAGCGCAGCCACCGCGCCCCCGGTGGGGCCGAGCGCGCCCCACCACCGGCCGGCCGCCCCGGCGCGGGGCGCCGGGCGTGCTGCTGCCGTTCCTTGCATCGCTCAGCTCTCCAGGGCCGGGGCGGCGGCCGCGCTCCCCTCGGCCATCGCGTGGATGATCGACTGCTGCGAGATCCGGTCGCCGCGCAGCTCGGCCACGTTCTGTCCGTCGCGCAGCACCACGACGCGCGAGCTCCCCTCCACCAGCTCCTCCAGCTCGGAGGAGATCATCAGGACGCCCAGTCCCGAGCCGGCCAGCTCGTTGATCAGCGCCTGGATCTCCGCCTTTGCGCCGATGTCGATGCCGCGCGTGGGCTCGTCCAGGATCAGCAGCGCGGGGTGCATGCAGAGCCAGCGGGCCAGCAGCACCTTCTGCTGGTTGCCGCCCGAGAGCTCGCGGATCTTCTGGTCGGCGCTGGTGGCCTTGATCCCCAGCCGGCGCATGAACTGGTCGACGATCTCCCGCTGCTTCGCCCGGTCCACGATCCCCAAGCGCGTCAGCGTCGGGAGCGCGGCGAGGGTCAGGTTCTCGCGCACGGAGAGCTCGGGGATGATCCCTTCCCCCTTGCGGTCCTCGGAGACGAAGGCGATCCCCGCCTCGATGGCCTCGTCGGGGGTGCGGGGGGCCAGGCGCTTCCCGTCCAGCTGGATGGTGCCGTCCTCGGCCGGGTCCGCGCCGAAGATGGCCCGCGCCGTCTCCGTCCGTCCCGAGCCGAGCAGCCCCGCCAGCCCCAGGATCTCGCCCTTGCGCACGTCCAGCGAGACGCCGCGCAGCTTCTGCCCGCGGCGCAGCCCCTCGGCGCGCAGCAGCGGGGCCGCCGTCTCCGCCTCCGTCGGGTGCCCCGCGAAGCCGGTGGTGCCCTGCCGCAGCGCCTCGCGCGGCTTGCCCAGCATCAGGCACACCAGGTCCAGCCGCTCCAGGTCGGCCAGGCGGTGCGTGCCCACCAGCCTCCCGTCGCGCAGCACGGTGACGCGGTCGCACACCGTGTACAGCTCGTCGAAGCGGTGGCTGATGTACACGATGGCGGTGCCCCCCGCCTGGAGCTGGCGGATCAGGTCGAAGAGGATGCTCACCTCGCGCTCGGCCAGCGAGCTGGTGGGCTCGTCCAGCACCAGGACCCTGGCGCCCAGCGAGACCCCGCGCGCGATGGCCACCATCTGCTGCTGCGCGGTGCTGAGCTCGCCCAGCATGGCCGTGGGGTCGATGGCCAGCGCCAGCCGCTGGAGCAGGGCGGCCGTCTCCGTGTTCATTCGGCGCCAGTCCACCAGCCCCCACCGCAGCGGCTCGCGCCCCAGGTAGACGTTCTCGGCCACCGTGCGATAGGCGAGCAGGTGGATCTCCTGGTGCACCGCGATCACGCCGGCCGCCTGCGCGTCGGCGGGGGTCCTGAAGTCGACCGGCTCCCCCTCCAGCCACACCTGCCCGCCGTCGCGGCGGTAGGCGCCGGTCATGATCTTGATCAGCGTGCTCTTCCCCGCGCCGTTCTCACCGACCAGGGCGTGCACCTCGCCGCGGCGCAGCGTGAAGTCCACGTGGTCGAGCGCCGTCGCGCCGGCGAAGCGCTTGACGATCCCCTCCATGTGGAGGATGACGTCGCCATCCTCCCCCTCGCGGCGGCCGGTGGCCGGGGTGGGCGCGGTCATCGTCCGCCCTCAGTACGCCTCGGCCACGAACTGCGCGGCGTTGCTCTTATCGAAGAAGCGGTCGGTGATGAGCTTCTTGGGGGGGACCTGCTCGCCCCGGCGGATCTGCTCGATGGTCTCGAAGGCGACGGGCCCGAAGCGGGGGTTGCTCTCCACCGTCGCCCCCAGTTCGCCGCGCTGGATGGCTTCCAGGGCAGCGCGCTGGCCGTCGATGGAGACGATCTTGACGTCCGTGCCCGGCTGGAGCCCGGAGGCCTTGAGCGCCTGGATGGCGCCGAGCGCCATCTCGTCGTTGTGCGCGTAGACGGCGGTGATCTGCTGGCCGAGCGACTGCGCAAGGTTCTGCATCACGCGCTGCCCCTGCGCGCGGGAGAACTCGCCCGTCTGGGCGGCGAGGATCTGCATCCCCGGCTGCCTGGCGATCACCTCCCGGAACCCCCTGGAGCGGTCGGCGGCCACCGAGGAGCCGGGGGTGCCGGTGAGCTCCACGATCCCCGCCTTGCCGCCCGTCTCCTTGACCAGCCACTCGGCGGCCCGGCGGCCCTGCTCCACGAAGTTGGAGCCCAGGAAGGTGACGAAGTCCTCGCCCGG
>DATAAG010000400.1:0-6885 GCA_036260235.1 Longimicrobium sp. | reverse complement strand
AAACTCAAAAGGTCGCCCGAGGACGTCCCGGGAGGTGCTGGAGTGGAACCCAGCCGGTCCGGAAAACGTCCCCGGGTGATGCGCCCCGCCCAATCAAAACGATTTGCTGGACGGGCTCTATTCCCTATTCCCTATTCCCTGTCCCCTGTCCCCTGTCCCCTATCCCCTGTCCCCTGTCCCTCCGCGGTTGACACAACCCCGCACCGGGGCTAGGTTTGCGGCCGGCCGAACGGGCCCGCCGGGGCCCGGCCGCGAGGGACAGGAGCGCAGGGAGGACCAGGCGGCCTCGCCCGGTCCTCTTTTCATTGCCGGGAGGGCGGCGGGGGGCCGCGAAGCGTTGCGCTTTCGTCCACCGCCGTGCATCTTGCTGCACGTCCATGAGCCGAACCGCACTGATCACCGGGGCCACCGGCTTCGTCGGCGGGCACCTGGTCCGGCGGCTGGCCGCGGCGGGGTGGAAGGTACGCGCCCTGGTGCGCGCCACGAGCGACACCCGCCTGCTGGACGAGGCCGGTGCGGAGCGGGTCGTGGGCGACCTGGATGCGGTGGACGCCATCCGCCAGGGCGCCGAAGGCGCCGACACGGTGTTCCACCTGGCCGCCCTGACCATCGCGCGCGGCGAAGAGCCGTTCCGCCGCGCCAACGCCCAGGGAACCCGCAACGTCGTGCAGGGGGTACTGTCGGCCGAGCGCCGGCCCCGCCGCCTGGTGTACCTGAGCTCCTACGCCGCCTGCGGGCCGGCGCGCAACGGCCGCCCCCGCACCGCATCGGAAACCCCGGAGCCCCTCACGGCGTACGGCCGCACCAAGCTGCAGGGCGAGGCCGCGGTGCGCGAGGCGGAGCAGGCGGGGGTGCAGACCGCCATCCTGCGCGCGCCCCCCGTCTACGGCCCCGGCGACAAAGCCCTCCTCCCCTACTTTCGCCTGGTGAAGCGACGGCTCGCCCCGGCCCCCGCCGGGCCGGAGCTGCGCACGCACATGGTGTTCGTGGAGGACCTGGCCGCCGCCCTGCAGCGCGCCGCCGACGCGCCCCCCGGCACCTACGCCGTGGCGGAGCCGGTGGAGCACCGCTGGAGCGCCGTGGTGGGGCACATCGCCCGGGCGCTGGGCACGCGGCCCCTGCGCCTGCCGCTGCCGCCGGCGCTGGTGCGCGGCGCGGGCGCGGTGGCGGGGTGGTTCGGGGGGATCGGGGTGTTCGACCGCGAGAAGGCCGAGGAGATGCTGGCCCCCGCCTGGCTGTGCGACCTGGCTGGACTGGACGCGCTGCTGCCGCCGGGAACGGCCACCCCGCTGGCGGAGGGCATTGCCCGCACCGCCCGCTGGTACCAGGAAAACGGATGGGTTTGATGGCGACGATCGAGCAGACGGTACGGAAGACCGTGGACCTCTTCGACAAGTGCCGCCGGTTCACGGCGGCGCGGGAGATGATGGACCGCGGCCTGTACCCGTACTTTCAGCCCATCGAGGCGAGCCACGACACCGAGGTGGTGATCCGGGGCGAGACGAAGGTGATGGTGGGCTCCAACAACTACCTGGGGCTCACCCACCACCCGTACGTGCTGGAGCAGGCCCGCCGCGCCCTGGCCCGCTACGGCACCGGCAACACCGGCAGCCGCTTCCTGAACGGCACCCTGGACCTGCACGAGGTGCTGGAGAACCGCCTGGCCGGGCTGATGGGCGCCGAGAGCGCGCTGGTCTTCAGCACCGGCTACCAGACCAACCTGGGGATCATCGGCGGGCTGGTGACGCGGGGCGCGGTGGTGGTGCAGGACCGGCTGAACCACGCCTGCCTGCTGGACGGCGCGCAGCTGGCCGCCGGCGACCTGGCGCGCTACGCCCACGCCGACATGGCCGCCCTGCGCCGCGTGCTGGAGCGCCACCGCGACGCCAACGGCATCCTGATCGCCACCGACGGCGTGTTCTCGATGGAAGGCAACATCGTGGACCTGCCGACGCTCGTCGAGATCAAGGAGGAGTACGGCGCGCGGCTCCTGGTGGACGACGCGCACTCCGTCGGCGTCCTGGGCCCCAGCGGCGGCGGCACGGCCGAGCACTACGGCCTGCAGGACCGCGTGGACCTGACCATGATCACCTTCTCCAAGTCGTTCGCCTCCATCGGCGGGGCGGTGGCGGGGCCGGAGGACGTGATCCACTACCTCAAGCACCACTCGCGGCCGCTCATCTTCAGCGCCTCCATGCCGGCCAGCGCCGTGGCCACCGTGCTGGCCTGCCTGGACGTGATGGAGCGGGAGCCGGAGCGCCGCCGCCACCTGTGGGAGAACGCGGACTACCTGCGCAGCGGCCTCAACTCCCTGGGCTTCGACACGGTGGGCTCGGAGACGCCCATCATCCCCGTCTCCTCCGGCGACATGGAGCGCACCTTCGTCTTCTGGCGCGCGCTCTTCGACGCCGGGGTCTTCACCAACCCGGTGCTTCCCCCCGCCGTTCCCGAGAACTCGTGCCGCCTGCGCACCTCGGTGATGGCCACGCACACCCGCGAGCAGCTGGACCGGGTGCTGGACGCCTTCCAGCGGGTGGGCCGCCAGCTGGGGACGGTGCCCGCGTGAGCTCGGCGGCGCCCGCTGCGGGGCCGTCCGCCGCGCACGGCGTGACGGTGACGGAGATCCCCCCCGGCGCCTCGATGAAGCCCTTCATCGACTTCGCCTGGACGGTCAACGCGGGGGATCCCAACTGGGTGCCGCACCTGCGGATGGCGCTGGAGCCCGTCCTCGATCGTTCGAAGCACCCCTTTCACCAGCACGCCGACGTCGCCTACTTCCTCGCCCGGCGGGGAGGGCGCATCGCGGGGCGCATCGCCGCCTGCGTGAACCACCAGTACAACCAGTTCCACCAGGACCGCCTGGGGTTCTTCGGCTTCTTCGAGTGCGTGGACGACGAGGGCGTCGCCCGGGCGCTGCTGGACGCGGCGGCGGAGTGGCTGCGCGCCCGCGGCCGGGACCGCATGCGCGGGCCCATGAACTTCTCCACCAACGACGAGTTCAGCTCGCCGGGGGTGCTGGTCGACGGGTTCGACCGGCCGCCCACGGTGATGATGTCGCACAACCCGCCGTACTACGCGCGGCTGATGGACGCGGCGGGGATGGAGAAGAGCAAGGACCTGGTGGCGTACTGGATCCCCAGCTCCGGCATCCCGGAGCGAGTGGCCAGCGGGGTGGAGCGGCTGGCGCGGCGGGTGGGCGCGACCATCCGCTCGCTGCGGATGAAGGACCTGGAGGCGGAGGTGCGGCGGGTGCAGGAGGTGTACAACGCCGCATGGAGCCGCAACTGGGGCTTCGTCCCCATGACCGAGGCGGAGTTCCGCCACATGGCGAAGGAGCTGAAGCCGGTGGTGAACCCGGAGCTGTGCCTGCTCGCGGAAACGCCGGACGGCGAGCCGGTGGGGTTCCTGCTGGCGCTGCCGGACCTGAACGTGGCGCTCAGGCACCTGCGGGACGGGCGCCTCTTTCCCTTCGGCGTGTTCAAGTTCCTGTGGCACCAGCGGAAGATCAGGACGCTGCGCATCATGACGCTGGGGCTCAAGCCGGGGCTGCAGGCCAGCGGCCTGGGCACCGCGATCTACATGCGGGGCCTGGAGATGGCCGCGAAGAACGGCTACCACGCCGGCGAGGCGTCGTGGATCCTGGAAGACAACCACGAGATGTGCACCGCCATGGACAAGCTGGGCGCCACCCAGTACAAGCGATACCGCGTGTACGACCGGGCGCTGTGAGGCGGGTCGATGCACCGGTAACCCGAAAGCCCCCGCCGCGACCGTGCGGCGGGGGCTTTCGTTCCTGCTGCGGCGGAGCGAGAAGACGCCTCCGCTACGAAGCTGCCTTCTTCCGGGGCGCGCGCGGCCGCGACCTGGGCGCGGGGGTGGGCTCCGGAACCTCCACGTCCAGCTTTCGGACGGGCGGGCGGAACACCGGCACCACGATGGCGCTCAACCCTACGCGCCCGGTAACCGTCTGGACGAGCTCCCGCCAGTACGGCCAGGCGTTGTACGGGCCATTGAGCTCCGCGAAGTGTTCCAGCGCATCGGCCGGCTGCGCCCCGGCGTCGGGAAGGGCGTAGACGAGCAGGAACTCGGCGTGGAGCGTCACCACGTCCGCGTCGCCATCCGTCCCCTCCTGCGGCGCGGCGCTCAGCTGGAACTCCACCCGGACCACCAGATGGTCCGGGTGAAGCTCCGGAAGCTCGTATCCCGCCCGGTACCCCTGCTCGACCCGCAGCACGGGCGGCTGCGCCAGCGGGTCGACGGCTGAATGTACCGACGCGCTGCGCATGGCCACCGATTCGAGCTGTACGTTGCGCGCGACCACACCGGCACGGTCCAGGTTGGTGACCATCTTCAGGCCACCAGCCGGGCAGCGGAGTCTTCCCCTGGCGCCGCCTCGGGTTCACGGGTGGTGAACTCCGCCACGCAGGGACGCAGGTTGCGCACGACCTGCACGGGCGTGCTGGTGTACTCGCCGTAGCGCAGCGGCTCCATTCGCACGTCAGCGCGGTACCCCAGGACGCAGCTCAGATCCGCGAGCGTCCGCAGGGTCATGTTGCGCGCGCCGCTCAGCAGCGCCGTCACGTTGGGCCGGCTGGTCCCCAGCATGCGGGCCAGGTCGGCGCGGGAGACGCCCGACTGCTCCATCAGCTCCGTGATCCGCTCGGTGGTCCAGAGAACCAGGCGCTCCTGCTCGTACTCGCGGCGCGCCTCGGGAGTGGCGGTCTGCCGGTCGATCCACTCGCGGTTCGTCATCGCTTCCACCCTTTCTGATCAAAGAACCAGCGCCGGCGCTCCTCGGCCTTCTCCAGGTCGGCGCGGTTGTGCCTGTCCTGCTTCTTGATCACGGCGTGTGCCAGCATCACGTGGCGATCCGGCGTGAAGAAGCAGTAGATGCGCACCTGAAAGCTCTTGAACTCCCAGATCTCTTCCCGATCCGAGAGCTTCTTGAACTTGGTGTCGTTGGAGATGCGGCCCAGCTCGCCGAGCATTTCGAAGAGGACGTCGAGCTTGCGGCGGTCCCGCGCATCCAGCCCATCCAGAAACTCACCCACCGGAGAGGAACCGTCTGCCAGTTCCATGGCCTGGATGGTGAACTTGAGGCCGGCGTACTCCGGGGCGCGCGGCATCAGCCGCCCTCCATGGGCACACCCCTCCGGTATGTTAACATATATCTTAACATAATGCAAGCCGCACGGGTGAGACGCCGATCGGGCCACCAAAGTGCCGGACCGATCAATACGGGTCAAGGAGAATGGTCCTCTTCCGGAGCCACGCGCCATCGGCGGCGCGCCGGTGTGGTGTCGAGCGCTTATCGCGGCAGCTTGAGGCGGGTGCCGGCGGGGACGACGGCATCGGCCTGCACGCCGTTCAGGATGGCGAGGTCGTCCAGCGTCACCCCGCGGGGAAGGCGCCGCGCGTCCACCAGCGTCCGGAAAGGCGCGTCCTGGCGCACGGGGGTGACGGCGAGCCGCGCGGGCTGCATCGAGAGGATCCGCTGGTCCGTCAGGCGGCGGAAGCCGCGGATCATGCCGCTCAGCGCGTGCGCCATCTCGTCGCCGCGTGATGATTCGGCGACGCCGACGAAGCGCCGCACGACGCCGTCCTGTTCCAGCCAGTAGCCCACCACCTGAAAGCTGCGGTCGTTGCGGCCGGTGGTGGCGTCCACCCGCGCGCCGGCAAAGCCGTTCATCTCCGTGCGGGTGCTCTGCGCACCGTACAGCTCGTTCTGCCGGATGAAGTCGTCGGCGGCGGCGTAGGGGGTGGGGGCGCGGGAGGTGGCCTTGAAGCGGACGGCCAGGCCGCTGCGGTCGGTCGCGAACTGTACCTCGCGCCCCTCGTGCGTCACCTTCCAGCCCCGCGGCACGGGGAAGCGGAAGGCGCCGGCGGGGTGGTAGAAGACTCCGTTCTCCTCGAACCCCTGGCGCGGGTCCTCGCCCATCACGAGCCCGTCCAGGCGCGCCAGGTACGAATCCGCCTCCACGCGCGCGCCGGGGTACCCCTGCGCGGCCCACTGCGTGGCGAGCTGGCGGACGGTCGTTTCACGGCCGCCCGGATCGGGGTGGGTGGAAAGGAAGGCGGGGAACCAGCCCTGCTTCTGCTGCATCCGCTCCAGCGCGGTGAAGAAGTCGGCGCCCTCCGCCGCGGCGTAGCCGGCCATGGCGGCGTACTCCACGCCCAGGCGGTCGCTTTCGCGCCCGTCGTCGCGGCTGTAGCGGAGAAGGAGGAGGTTCAGGCCCATGCCGCCGTAGTCCATCACCTCGTCGCCGATGCCGGCCAGTTCCTCGCCCAGCAGGCCGGCGCCCAGCAGCCCGATCATCACCAGCCCGCTCTCCAGCGCGTTCTGCGCGGTGTGGCGCGCGGCCACGTGCCCCACCTCGTGCCCCAGCACCACGGCGAGCTGCGCCTCGTTCTCCAGGTGCGCCAGCAGCCCGCGCGTCACGTAGACGAAGCCGCCGGGGAGCGCGAAGGCGTTCACGACCTCCGTGTCCAGGATGCGGAAGGTGAACTTGGTGGTGCGGTACTCCGGGAGGGCGGTCTCGCGGCGCAGGTGGCTCTGCGCCAGCACCTGCTCGCCCACGCGGCGCACGTAGTCCTCCAGCTCCGGATCGTCGTAGACGCCGAACTGCTCCACGATCTCCTGGTCCGCCTGCCGGCCCAGCCGGACCTCCTGTTCCCAGGTGTAGCCGTACGCCCGCCGCTTTCCGGAGACGGGATTGGTGGATACGGCGCACGCGGCGAGCGTGGGCGCGATGACCAGGATCGGCAGCAGGGCGCGAAAGAGGGACTTCATCATGACTTTGGAGGTCGAGGTAGATCGGGGATGCGTGGCTGTTTCTTGTGTCGATCCGGGAAACACCTGTCATTCTGAGTCCTTAACGGCTGCGC
>DATAAG010000399.1:0-3471 GCA_036260235.1 Longimicrobium sp. | reverse complement strand
GGCTCGCATTACTCGCCCACCTCCCCCAAAAAACCCTGGGGGAGGTTGGGAGGAACGCTGGGTTCGTGCACTCCGGCGGGGATCCTGCCGCCCGCCGAGGGCCCCTCCCCCCGGCCCCCTCCCCGCTCGTTCCTCGCGGAGAGGGGGAGGTCGGGTGTGCGCGGGGGTCGTGCGCGCTGGACCGGCCTCCTGCCGCCCGCCGGGGGCCCCCTCTCCCCCGGCACCTCTCCCCCGCTTCGCGGGGGAAAGGGGAGAACTGCAACGACTTCACTGACCGATTCTCCCTCCCCCACGCAGTTTGTGGGGGAGGGCCGGGGAGGGGGGCGCTCGGCGTGCGCGGCGGACTGTCCCACCTGGCACGATCTCGCCGTGCCAGCGGTTCGGTTCGCCGCCCATGACCTGGGACGCCGTCGTGGTGGGCGGGGGGCCGGCGGGGAGCGCGACAGCGGCGCTGCTGGCGGCGGACGGCTGGCGCGTCCTGCTGCTGGACCGCGCCCGCTTCCCGCGCCGCAAGCCGTGCGCGGAGTGCATCAACCCCGCGGGCGTCGCGGTCCTTCGCCGCCTGGGCGTGCTGGACCGGGTGATGGACGCCGCGCCCGCCACGCTGCACGGCTGGCGCCTGCTCTCCGACGGCGGGCCGTCGTTCCTGGGCCGCTTTCCGGACGGCGTGCACGGGATCGCCCTGCCGCGCGACACGCTGGACGCCATCCTCCTGGACCACGCCCGCACCGCCGGCGCGGAGATCCGCACGGGCGTCAAGGTGACCGACCTGGTGCGGGACGACGGCGGTGGATCGACCTCCCCCGGCAGGTCTGGGGGAGGTGGGAGCCTGAGCGGGCGGAGGGGGCGTGCCCCTGGCGCGGCGTCGGGCGCCGTCCGCGGGGTGGTCGCGGACGGGGAGGAGATCCACGCGCGGATCGTCGTCGGGGCGGACGGACTGCGGTCGATCGTCCTCCGCCGGCTGGGGCTCCTCGCCCGGCCGCCGCGGCTGCGCAAGCTGGCGCTGACGGCGCACGTGCGCGGGATCGGCGAGATGGGCGGATGCGGGCGCGTGCAGGCGCGCGGCGCGGGGTGCGTGGGGGTGGCGGAGGTGGGCGGCGGGGTGGCGAACGTGACGGTCGTCGTCCCCGCCGCGCAGGCGCACGAAGTCGGCGGCGACAGGAACGCGTACTTCGACGCGGCGCTGCGGGAGTGCGGCTTCACCGAAGCCGAGCGGGTGGAGGACGTGCTCGCCACCGGCCCCTTCGACTGCCCCGTCCGCCGCGCCGTCGCCGACGGTGCGCTGCTGGTGGGAGACGCGGCGGGCTACTACGACCCGTTCACCGGCCAGGGGATCTACCGTGCCCTCCGCGGCGCCGAGCTGGCCGCCGCGGCCATCGGCGCGGCGCTGCGCGCGGGCGGCACCTCCGCCGCCGCGCTGATGCCGTACGAGCGCGCCCGCCGCCGCGCCTTCGGCCCGGGCGAGCGGTTCCAGCGCGTGGTGGAGGCGTTCGTCTCGCGGCCCCGGCTCTACCGCGCCGTCGCCGGGCGGTTCGCGCGGCGGCCGGCGCTGGCGGACGCCATGGTGCAGGTCACCGGCGACGTGCGCCCGGTGCAGTCGCTCCTTCGTCCCGGCTTCGTCGCCCAGCTCATCGCCCGATGACCGGTCGCATCCTCTACGACATCACCCGCCCGCTGGTCGCGGGACACCCCGTCTGGCCGGGGGATTCGCCCTGCCGCATCGAGTGGAAGGCGCGGCTGGGGCCGGGCGTGCTCTACAACCAGTCCGAGCTGCGGATGAGCCCGCACACCGGCACGCACGCCGACGGCCCCTTCCACATGCTGGCGGACGGGGTGATGATCGGTGCGGCGCCGCTGGACGCGTACCTGGGGCCCGCGCGGGTGGTGGACGCGACGGGCTGCGCGTCGCTGGACGGCGCGTGGGCCGCCGGGGTGCTCGCAGCCGGGGCGCCGGAGCGCCTGCTGGTGCGCACGGGGGCGTGGACGGACCCCGCCGTCTTCCCCACGCGCTTCGCCGCGCTGGAGGCGGAGGCGGTGCGGATGCTGGTGGACGCGGGGCTGCGGCTCTTCGGCACGGACGCGCCGTCGCCGGACCCGTTCGATTCCGGCGACCTGACGGCGCACCACGTGCTGCTGGGCGCGGGCGCCGGCATCCTGGAGAACGTGATGCTGGACGGCGTTCCCCCCGGCGAGTACGAGCTCATCGCGCTCCCCCTGCGCCTGGTGGAGGCGGAGGCTTCCCCCGTGCGCGCGGTGCTGCGGGCGCTGGAGATGACCGCGGCGGAGGTGGGTCCCGCCCCCGGCGGCGCCTGAGAGCGCGCCACCCCCTCCCGCAAACGGCGCGGGAGGGGGGATAAACCCCGGGTCCGGCGTGGGGGATGGGGTACGTGGGTAGAGGATGAGTCCCAGAACGGGGCAGGTTTTACCCCCTGGCCCGCCGCGCAGGGGGCCCTCTCCCCCGCCCGGCCTTTCGCTCGTTCCTCGCGGCGGCGGGCGACCCCTCCCCGGCCCCGACCTGCGAAGCGGGGTTCGAAGTTCTCCCCCTCCCCCGCGCAGCGGGGGAGGGGGTCGGGGGGAGGGGGCCCTCGCGGACGCAGTGAGATCTCCGTCGCCGAGCCTCGAAAGCTCTCCCCCTCTCCCGCGCAGCGGGGGAGGGGCCGGGGGGAGGGGCCCCCGCGGACGCAGTGAGATGCCCGTCGACGCACCACCATCCATTCCGTGTGATGCTGCAAACCATCCTCGCCCCGAACCCGTCCCCCATGACGCTGGACGGCACGCGCACGTTCATCGTGGGGCGGGAGCGCGCGGCGGTCATCGATCCCGGGCCGGGCGATCCGGCGCACCTGGACGCCATCCTCGCCGCGCTGGAGGGGCGCGCGCCGGCCGCCATCCTCCTCACCCACGCGCACGCGGACCACGCGGAAGCCGCGCACCCCCTCGCCGCGCGGACGGGGGCGCCGGTGATGATGACGGGGGGCGCGTTCGTCGGGGAGCGGATGGAGGACCTGGTGTCGCGCTGGATCACGGACGGCGCGCGGATCGAGACGGACGCGGGCGCGCTGGCCGCCGTCGCCACGCCGGGGCACGCGCCGGAGCACGTCTGCTTCCTGTGGACGGAGGGGCCGCCGGAGCATGAGCGCGCGCTCTTCGCCGGCGACATGTTCATGGGCGCGGGGGACACGACCCTCGTGGCGCCGCCGGAGGGGGACCTGACGGCGTACCTGGCGTCGCTGGACCGGCTGGAGCGGCTGCGGCCCTCCGCCATCCACCCCGCCCACGGCCCCGCGATCCCGGACGGGATGGAGGCCATCCGCCGCTACCGCGCCCACCGCGCCGAGCGCATCGACCAGGTGGTGCGCGCGTTGCGGGAGGGCCCCGCCGCGCCCGGCGAGCTGATCGACCGCGTCTACGGCGCGGAGCTGCATCCCGCCCTGCGCCAGGCCGCGGAAGGCTCGCTGCGCGCCATCCTGG
>DATAAG010000398.1:0-2930 GCA_036260235.1 Longimicrobium sp. | reverse complement strand
TAGACCGTGTGCGATCCTCTCCGATTCTCCGCCATCGGCTTCTCCCGAGGTTCAGTTTCTTCCCGGGAGTCTAGCTTCGACTGCTCGCTAAAGCTATTCGCCTAAAGGCGAAGGCTTGTGACCTGGTGTATGGAAGTCAACTGAATCAACAGAGAGAAAACTCCGGTGACTCCGTGGCCGTGAGGCCAAAAGCAGTTCAGCGGAACCCCTCCATCAGCTCCTGCAGAACGGCGTCGCCGGGGCACAGGTCCTCGAAGGGGAGGTCCACCAGCGGGCGCTCCACGCTCCCCAGGCCGGCGTTCATCTCCACCGAATCGGGGTCGATGTACAGCAGGCCGGTGGGCACCTCGCCGGCGCGCTGGCGCTCCATCAGGTACGCGTGCGCGGCGTCGCGGTCGGTGGGGTCGTAGTCCTCCGCCACCTTGCGGAACCGCACCACGCTCCCGTCGTGCAGCGTCACCGACTGCGCGGTGCCCGGGTCGTACTCCGTAGTGATCTCCCGCCGCGGGGGGACGAAGTCGGCGATGACCACGGGCTGCATGTGCTCGCGCGTGTACAGGTAGCTCTTCGTCGATCCCTCGTGGTCGTTGAACGCCACGCACGGCGAGATCACGTCCACCAGCGCGAAGCCGCGGTGCTGCAGCCCCGCCTTGAGGATCGGCACCAGCTGCGCCTTGTCGCCGCTGAAGCCGCGGGCCACGAAGGTGGCGCCCAGCGTGAGCGCCAGCAGCACCGGGTCGATGGGCGGCTGCCGGTTCTCCGCGCCGCGCTTGGACTTGCTTCCCACGTCCGCGCTGGCGGAGAACTGGCCCTTGGTGAGGCCGTAGACGCCGTTGTTCTCGATCAGGTACAGCATGTCCACGTTGCGGCGCATGGCGTGGCACAGCTGGCCCAGGCCAATGGACAGCGAATCCCCGTCCCCCGAGACGCCCAGCAGCACCAGGTCGCGGTTGGCGGCGCTGGCGCCCGTGGCGATGGCGGGCATGCGCCCGTGCACGGAGTTGAAGCCGTGCGCCTGCTGCACGAAGTACGTCGGCGTCTTGGACGAGCAGCCGATGCCGCTCATCTTCGCCAGGCGGTGCGGGGGGATGTCCAGCTCGAACACGGCCTGGATCACGGCCGCGGTCACCGAGTCGTGGCCGCACCCCGCGCAGAGGGTGGACATCGTCCCCTCGTAGTCGCGCGGGGTGAGCCCCAGCGCGTTCACCGGCAGCTTCGGATGCCGGACCTTCGGCTTGGCAATGTACGTCATGCGGGCACCATTTCCGTCTCGGCGATGACGGGCTCCTCCGCCGGGATCCCCAGCGCGGCCAGCACCTGCTCCACCACGTCGCGCGCGCTCAGCGGCATCCCGCCCCAGGTGCCGACCTGCTCGAGACTGCGCCGCGGGACGCCCGTCTCCAGGCTCAGCAGGTGGGCCAGCTGCCCGTCGCGGTTCTGTTCGACGACGAAGATCCGCTCGTGGCCGCGGAGGAACGCCTCCACCTGCGGCGCGAAGGGGAAGGCGCGGACGCGCAGGTAATCGACCGGAACGCCGCGCTCCGCCAGCCGCTCGATGGCTTCGACGACGGCGCGGTGGCATCCGCCCATCGACACCAGGCCGTTGGTGGCGCCCGGCGTCGTCCAGACCTCCGGCGCGGGGACGGCGTGCGCGGCGTTCGCCAGCTTGCGCGCCAGCCGCTCCATCACCTCCGCGTACTCCGCCGCGTCCTCCGTGTACCCGCCGTGCTTGTTGTGCCCCGAGCCGCGGGTGAAGAACGCGCCCTTCGGGTGCACCCCCGGCAGCGTCCGCGCGGCGATCGCGTCGCCGTCCACGTCCAGGTAGCGGCTGAACTTCGCCATCCCCTCCAGCTCCTCCGCCGTCAGCACCTTGCCGCGGTCGGGGCGATAGCCGTCGTCCCACTGCAGCCGCGGCACCATCCAGTCGTTCATCCCGATGTCCAGGTCGGAGAGGACGAACACCGGCGTCTGGAAGCGCTCCGCCAGGTCGAACGCGGCCACGGCGAACTCGAAGCACTCCGCGGGATCGCAGGGGAGGAGCAGGACGTGCCTGGTGTCTCCGTGCGAGGCGTAGGCGCAGAGGAGCAGGTCGCCCTGCTGGGTGCGCGTCGGCATCCCGGTCGACGGCCCGGTGCGCTGCACGTCGAAGAAGACGCTGGGGATCTCCGCGTAGTACGCCAGGCCGATGAACTCGCTCATCAGGCTGATCCCGGGCCCGGCCGTGGCCGTGAACGCCCGCGCGCCCACCCAGCTGGCGCCGATCACCATCCCCGCCGCCGCCAGCTCGTCCTCCGCCTGGACGATGGCCACGCGCCCGCGCCCCGTCTCCGGGTCGCGCCGCAGCCTGCCGGCGAAGCGGGTGAACGCGTCCACCATCGACGTGGAGGGGGTGATGGGGTACCACGCCGCCACCGTGGCGCCGGCGTAGATGCACCCCAGCGCCGCCGCCGTGTTGCCGTCGATCAGGATCTGGTCGCCCGTCGCGTCCATCGGCTCGGTGTGGATGGGAAGCGGGCACTCGAAGTGCTCGCGCGCGTACTCCCAGCCCAGGCGCAGCGCCTTGCGGTTGGAATCCAGCAGCCCCTTCTTGCGCCCGTACGTCTCTTCCAGCAGCGCGTCCAGGATCGGCAGGTCCATGTCGAAGAGCGCCGCCAGCACCCCCGCGTAGGCGATGTTCTTGAGGAGGATGCGCTCGCGCGAGCCGGTGAAGTGCTCGGTGCACATCCGCGCCAGCGGCACGCCCAGGAAGGTGATGTCCTCGCGCGCCAGATCGCGGGCCAGCGGCCAGGTGGAATCGTGCACCAGCCAGCCGCCGGAGCGCACCTCGGCCACGTCGCGGGCGTAGGTGGCGGGGTTCATCGCCACCACCAGGTCGAAGACCGGCGTGCGCGCGGTGTGGCCGTCGCGGTTCACCCGGATCTCGTACCAGG
>DATAAG010000397.1:0-12773 GCA_036260235.1 Longimicrobium sp. | reverse complement strand
GGAGGATCGTGCTCAGGCCAGGATCCGGGCGCGGACCTTCGAGGCCGCCTCGGCGACCGTCACCGCGCCGTCGCGGTTCACGTCCAGGCCCCTGTTCTGCGCGTATGCCCTGGTGCCCTGGCGAAACAGCACGTGGCCGCCGCCCTTGCCGATGGCGGCCGGAAAGAGCACGGCCATGTAGGCGTCTTCGAGGGTGTTGTGCGTGTCGAACTTCCGGCGGAACTGGGCGAAGTACTTCTCCACGAACTCCAGCTGGTCTTCCGCGATCATCCGCGCCAGCTCGGCCGTCGTGGTGCCCAGCCCCTCGGCCGTGGAGGGGAGGAACTGGATCAACCCGGTCGCGCCGCTGGTCCGATGCCGGACGGAGGGGCTGAATCCGGATTCGAAGCTCATGATGGCCAGCAGGTGCAGCGGCTGAAGGTTCAGCCGCTGCGCCATCGCCTTCACCCGCTCGATGAACCGCGCCGACACCCTCTCGATGAGCTTTACCGGGAACTCCGCCCGTGCATCGTCAGCGGCGTCGGCGTGCAGGATCGGCTCGGACATGATGGACCTCGCGGTGGGCATGCAGGAGAAAGGGGGGCAGGGGATCCACGCCCCCGCGGTTCCCCGCCTTCGACACCCGAATAGATGGCTGCCCGCGGTGGATTTCGCACGGACCGTCCGGCCCGGTCACGATCGATGAGCGACGACGACGCGCCGGAGGCGCGCCTGGAGGCGTGGATCGCGCGCTACTCGCCGGAGGTGGCGGGGGTGGCGCGCGCGGTGCTCGCGAAGATGCGCGAGCGGCTGCCCGGCGCCGTGCAGATGGTGTACGACAACTACAACGCGCTCGCCATCACCTTCGGCCCGGGCGAGCGCGCGTCGGAGGCCGTCTTTTCGGTGGCGCTCTATCCCCGCCGGGTGAGCCTGTTCTTTCTGCACGGCGCGGGGCTCCCCGACCCGCAGCAGCGGCTGCAGGGGAGCGGGAACCAGGTGCGCAGCGTGGTCCTGCGCGGCGCGGACGACCTGGACGACCCCGCCCTCCGCGCGCTGATGGACGCCGCCCTGCGGCGCGCCCCGCGCCCCATCGATCCCGCGCACCCCGGCCGCATCGTCATCAAATCCGTGTCCGCCCGCCAGCGCCCCCGCCGCCCGGACGGCGACCCGGGCGGATGACTCTCGTAAAACCGCTTTCCTGATCCACCCACTCCCCCTCATCCGGACGATCCCATGAGCGACACGGCGCTCGCGGCGCAGCTGGTGGATGCATGGCGCATCCACGACCGCATCAACCGGTACCTGCTGGCCGCCGTGCCCGCGGAGGCGATGGGGGCGGTGTCCGCGTCGCGCGGGCGCACCGTGGGCGAGCAGTTCGCGCACGTGCACAACGTGCGGCTGATGTGGCTCAAGGAAGCCGCGCCGGAGCTGCTGGAGGGGCTGCAGAAGATCGAAAAGGACGCCGCCGGCGACGCGGAGGGGCTGCGCGCGGCGCTGGAGGCCTCCGGCGAGGCGATCGCCACGCTGCTGGCCCGCGCGCTGGAGGGCGGCGGCCGCGTGCGCGGCTTCAAGCCGCACGCGGCGGCGTTCCTGGGCTACCTGGTCTCGCACGAGTCCCACCACCGCGGGCAGATCGCGCTCACCCTCAAGCAGGCGGGGCACCCGCTGGACCGGAAGGTGGCGTACGGCATCTGGGAGTGGGGCACCCGCTGACGCCGCGCCCGCTGTCCCCTGTCCCCTGTAACCTGTAACCTGTAACCTGTCCCCTGTCCCCTGTCCCCCTGCCGTTCCGCCCCATGACCGATTCCCGCGCCACCCTGCGCCTTTCCACCGACGCGGCGGAGATGGACGTGGACGCCATCCACGCCTACCTGAGCGGCGAGTCGTACTGGGCCGCCGGCATTCCGCGCGACGTGGTGGAGCGCGCCGTCCGCCACTCCCTCTGCTTCGGGATCTTCGACGGGGGCGCCCAGGTGGCGTTTGCGCGCGTGATCAGCGACCGCGCGACGTACGCGTACCTGGCGGACGTGTACGTGCTGCGGCCGTACCGCGGGCGCGGGCTGTCGAAGTGGATGATGGAGGCCGTGCTGGCGCATCCGGAGCTGCAGGGGCTGCGGCGGTGGCAACTGGTGACGAAGGATGCCCAGGGCCTCTACGCGCAGTTCGGCTTCACGCCCGCGGCGCACCCGGAGCGGTGCATGGAGCGGACTGACCGCGGCGTCTACGCGCGCCGGGCAGGGACGAGCGACTGAAGTCGCCGCCGTTCCATCACGCCGTCCGCCTTCGCGGACGGATCGAAGCCCTCTGCGCCACTTCCTTCCTGCCTCCGCGGCCTCCGCGTGAAACCGGGGTCCTCTTCACGTCACCAGCGGAAGCTCGCGCACGCCGCGGAGAAAGATGTGCCGGCGCCAGCGCAGCGCATCCGCCGGGACGGCGAGGCGCAGGCCGGGCGCGCGCCGCAGCAGCGCCGCGAGGGCGACCTGCGTCTCCAGGCGCGCCAGCGGGGCGCCCAGGCACACGTGCACCCCCACGCCGAACGCCAGGTGCCGGTTGGGCTCTCGCGCCAGGTCCAGCGTGTCCGGGTCCGGGAACCGCGCCGGGTCGCGGTTGGCGGAGCCGATCACCCCCAGCACCATCTCCCCGCGCCGGATGCGCACCCCCTCCAGCTCCAGGTCCTCGCGCGCGTAGCGCTCCGTCGCCAGCTCCACGGGACTGGTGAAGCGCGCCAGCTCCTCCACCGCCGTTTTGATCCCGTCCGGGTCGCGCCGCAGCGCCTCCGCCTGCGCCGGGTGCCGCACCAGCTCCAGCGCCGCGCCGGCGATCAGGTTCACCGTGGTCTCGTGCCCGGCGGCCAGCAGCAGGAACACCATCCCCAGCAGCTCGTCCTCGCTCAGCCGGTCGCCCGCCTCTTCCGCCTGCACCAGTGCCGTGACCAGGTCGTCGCGCGGCTCGGCGCGGCGCCGGGCGAACAGCCGGCGCAGGTAGCGGAACAGCGACCACACCGCGGGAAGGACGGCGAGGACGTCCGACGGGCGGGAGGCGGAGACGATGCGCGTGGTCCAGCGGTGAAAGCGCTGCTGGTCCGCGGCCGGCACCCCCAGCAGCTCGGCGATGATGGTGAGCGGGATGGGCAGCGCCAGCCCGCTCACCAGCTCGATGCGGCCGCCCGGCCGCAGCCGCGCCAGCAGCTCGTCCGCCAGCGACTCGATGCGCGGGCGCAGCGCCTGGATCATCCGCGGGGTGAAGGCCTTCTGCACCAGGGCGCGCAGGCGCGTGTGGTCGGGCGCGTCCAGGTCCAGCATGTTGCGCGTGAGCGGGCGCAGAAAGCCGGGCATCCACGGCGCGTCGCCGCGGCCGCCCTCGCCGCGCGCGCCCGCGGGGTTCTTGGCGAAGCGCGGGTCGCGCAGCAGCGCGTCCACCTGGTCGTAGCGCGCCAGCAGCCACGCGCCGCGCCGGCCCCCCAGCGAGGCGCGGTACACCGGCGCCTCCTCCCGCAGCCGCGCGTAGGTGGGGTACGGGTTCGCCTTGAACCCCGGGCTGGCGATGTCGAACGGCTCGATGGCCGGCATGAGAGCTCGCGAGAGAGGCAGCCAGGGCAATTCTTGCCCGGGCCAGGGCAGGCAAGCCGCCCACCATCATTCCCACGGCCGAGGCCGTGGCTATCATGACCGGGTCGGGAATGACAGCCGACGGAGAAGCCAGGTACTTCGCGGCTTCTACTCCGGATCCCGCGCCGGGAGCAGCGCATCCGGCGTCACGCCGAAGGCGATCATCACGTCCCCCAGCGGCCGGTAGAAGCGGCTCTTCCCCGCCGTACGCGTGAACTGGATGGCTTTTTTCGCTTCCAGACGCTGGAACAGCTTGCTGGCGGCCCCCTGGCTGAGGCGGGTGGACCGGACGGCGTCCGTTACCCGCACCTCGCTGGCGCCGTCTGCCAGCAGCCGTCCCAGGTGCGTGAAGTCATCCGTTCCCAGGCGCTCGCGGAGCCGGTGCGCGTACTCGGCCGCGCCGAACGCGCGAACCTCGGCTTCCGTCATGGGCCTCACGCCGTGAACGCCCAGCAGCGCTTCCGCCGCCTCGGTGAGCAGGCGCAGAAAGTTGCGCAGGTCCCCCTGGTAGAGGGCGTACAGCCTCGCGGCTTCCCCTGGTTCGATGGGCGCAGCGAGCCGCTGGCGAGGCAGCTTCAGATGGCGGTACCGCAGCGTGAGGAGGTTCTCGACGGCGGCCGCCGGCAGGGACTCCAGCACGAGCGCCTGCGGAAAGATCCCGCCGACCTGCCGGTGGCGGCGGAAGATCGCGTCCTCGATCCCGGTAGCACCCACGAAGATCCAGTGCGCACCCCGAAGCAGAAGGTAGTCGCGCACGTCCAGGATCAGCGTGGCGGCGGCTTCCACCCCTTCCGACGTCAGCGCTTCCAGGTTGTTGACGTGCAGAACCACCGGCGCGTCCAGCTCTCCCGTGAGCTCCACCAGCGCGGCGCCGAGATGTTCGTAGAGAGAGTCCGGAGGCGCCTGGGGGGCAACGTAGCCGCGCGAGAACCCGGCTCCCGCGCCCAGCACGGAGACGTTCACCCCGCACAGGTCTTCCCCTTCCAGCAGCCGGCTCGTTCTCGCCCAGATGCCGCTTCCGTTCCGCAGCCCCGCCGCCAGGCGGATGCGGAGCAGGGTGCGCAGCACGTCGGCGATGAACGAGCTGCGCGTGCTCGTGGAATCGATGCGGATGGGCTGTGCGTAGGTCGCCACGCCCATCTGCGCCAGTTCGGACTTCAGCCGGTTGACGAAGCTCGTCTTGCCCACGCCGGGCGCACCCTCGATGATCGTGCGGGTGGCGGTGTCGGTGGAAAGCCGGCGGCAGACTCGCTCCAGCTCTCTTTCTCGCCCCACGAAGAGGCTGATGGGGTGTGCGCGGTCGCCGGGCTTGAGCTCGCTCTGGAAGAACGGGTTTCCGGAAAGGCCGAACGGTTCCCACAGCGTGGTGATTGCCGGCATCGCGGTATCATCGCTGGAAGCAGATCCATGGATATGATAGCCAGTATGGTAATGATACTCCTGTTGGAAATGATACGCAATCCGGTAAGCCCGGGAATGATGCCGTCCAGGATGGGGCCCCACCCCCGCGAGACGGCCCCGCCGCGGGTGCGAGGGGAGGATGGAAGGGGCGGGCGGCTGGCGCGACCGGCAGCCTGTTTTCTTCACCCCGCCGACGCTCCCGGGCCAGGCTCCTCACCAGCGCGGGTTTTCGGCCAGGAGGGCGCGGATGCCGGACGGGTCCAGCGGCGGCGCGATCAGGAAGCCCTGCGCGTAATCGCACCCCATGGCGCGCACCTCGTCCAGCTGCGCCTGCGTCTCCACCCCCTCGGCGATCACCGCCAAATCCAGCCCCCGCGCCAGCAGCGTGATCGTCCGCACCATCTGGGTGGTGGCGTGGTCGTCCGGCAGCCGCGCCACGAAGCTGCGGTCCACCTTCAGGGCGTCCAGCGGCAGCGAGTGCAGCGAGCTGAGCGATGAGTATCCGGTGCCGAAGTCGTCCATCTGCACCTGGATCCCCTGCTCCTTCAACTGCCGCAGCATGGCGCCGGCGCTGCCGGGATGGTCGATGATGGCGCTCTCGGTGATCTCCAGCTTCAGGTGCCGCGGGTCCAGCCCGGCCTCGTCCAGCGCGGCGCGGATGCGCTCCACCAGGTCCACCTGGCCGAACTGCTTGGCGGACAGGTTCACGCTGAGCGCAATGCGCGTCTGGGGAAACTCGCGCCGCCACTCCGCCAGCTGCCCGCACGCTTCGGTCAGCACCCAGGCGCCCAGCGGCAGGATGAGCCCCGTCTCCTCCGCCACGGGGATGAACTCCGTGGGCGAGGTGAGCCCCCGCTCCGCGTGGTCCCACCGCAGCAGCGCCTCCACCCCCACCATGTGGCCGCGTGCGAGGGAGATGATGGGCTGGTAGCGCAGGCGGAACTCGCCGCGGACCAGGGCGCGGCGCAGGTCCGTCTCCATCTGCAGCCGGCCCAGCGCCTGCGCGTGCATGGCGCGGTCGAACACCTCGTAGCGGCTGGCGCCGGCGCCCTTGGCCCGGTACATGGCCACGTCGGCGTTGCGCAGCAGGTACTCCGGCCGGTCCATCCCCCCCGAGCACAGCGCGATGCCGATGCTGGCGGAGCTGAAGACCTCGTAGCCGCTCAGGTTGATGGGCGCCGCCACCGCCTGCCCCAGCCGGTCGGCGATGTGCGTGGCCTCGTCCAGGTCCTCCAGCTCCTCCAGCAGCACCGCGAACTCGTCGCCGCCAAAGCGGGCCACGGTGTCCGACGCCCACACGGAGGCGCGCAGGCGGTCGCCCACCACCTGCAGCAGCTCGTCGCCCACGTGGTGGCCCAGGGAGTCGTTCACCACCTTGAAGCGGTCCAGGTCCAGGAAGAGCACGGCGAACAGCCCCGTCTCGCGCCGGTGGTAGCGCAGCAGCGCGTGCCCCAGCCGCTCCATGAAGAGATGGCGGTTGGGGAGGCCGGTGAGGGGGTCGTGCATGGCCTGGTGCAGCAGCCGCCCCTCCACCCGCTTGCGCTCCGTCACCTCCTCGCCAAAGACGTGCACCGCGCCCAGCGCCGGGTGCGGGTGGTAGGTCCAGGAGAGCACCCGCGGCCCCACCGTCGTCTCGAACCCGCGCGCCCCCACGCCGCTCCCCACGCAGGCGCGGACGATGTGCGGGTGCTCGGGCGGCAGCAGCTGGAGCGAGGACTCCACCCGCAGCTCCGCCATCAGCGTCTCGGCGGCGGGGTTCACGTACATGGGGTTGCCGCCCAGGTCGCACTCCAGGATGGGGTTGGGGCTCTCGTGGACGATGGCCGCCAGCCGCCGCACCTGCTCCTCGCGCCGGCGCCGCTCCGTCACGTCGCGCGAGTTGACCACCACGCCGCGGACGACCGGGTCTTCCAGCAGGTTGCGGATCACTCCCTCGAAGGTGCGCCACGAGCCGTCGCGGTGCCGCACCCGCACCTCGATCGTCAGCCCCAGCCCGGGCGTGTCGGCGGTGGCGCGCAGCTCCTCCAGCACCTTCGCCACGTCGTCGGGGTGCGCGAACTCGTCCACCGCGCGGCCAACCAGCTCCTCCGGCTCGTAGCCCAGCAGGCGCTTTACGGAGGGGGTGACGTAGCGCGTGGTGCGGTCCGCGTTCATCACGTGGATCACGTCGCGGGCGTTCTCCACCAGCGAGCGGAAGTACGCCTCGCTCAGCTCCGCGGGGAGGGGCGGGTCGGCGCCGTCGTGGTCCGCGGTGGGGAGCAGGGTGTCTGCCATTCGGGTGGGGCGCGAGGGGCGTCGCAGGAAGGCCGGTGCCGGCGGGACCGGCCGGCCGTGCGGGCGCTCCGGTGTGTCGTGCGGGTGGACACAGAATAGCACGGCGCGATCCATCCGCAAACGCATCGTCACGAAACAGCCGGTTTGCGGTCCATCAACGCTCCCCGGGGGTCCGCGGTTCCTCCTGGAAAAGAACCAGGTCACGCAGAGCAGCAGAGCAGCAGAGCAGCAGAGCAGCAGAGCAGCAGAGGGGCAGAGCAGCAGAGAGCCGACGTCATCCCCTGCTGCTCCGCCTCTCTGCTGCTCCGCTGCTCTGCGTGATGAGCAGTTTGGTCCTTCGGCTGGGCATCGGGGAGGACCGGACCCCCTGCCGTGCGGCACGCCGCTCGCTATCTTCCCCGGCGGAACCGTGATTCGTGCGACGAACCCCAGCCAGCGGACCCGGCCGTGGAGCTCACCCCCAGGCAGCGCGCGCACCTCAAGTCGCTGGCGCACCACCTGAAGCCGGTGCTGTTCGTGGGTAAGGAAGGGATCACGGACCAGACGGTGCGGTCGCTGGAAGAGGCGTTCAACACGCGCGAGCTGCTCAAGGTCAAGATCCTGGAGGCCGCGCCCCTCTCCGCGCGCGAGGGCGCGCAGGCGCTGGCGGAGCGCATCGAGGGCGCCGTGGCCGTGCAGGCCATCGGCCGCGTGGGCGTGCTTTACCGTCCGCACCCCGAGAAGCCCGAGATCAGGCTCCCGCACTGAAGAATCGCCTCGCGGCTGACGGGGCGGCCGGGCCCGGTCGGTGGATGCAGATCTCCCGGCGCTCGACCGGGTCGGAATCCCCGCCCCGGGGGGTGGGCGCGAGGGTTGCGGGCCCGTAGCCAGCGCGTCACGGGCCCGGAGCAGCGGTCAGTTGCAGATGCGCTGCTTCGCCTCCTCCACCGCGGCGAAGAGCTGCTCGAACGAGTCCACCACGAAGAGCACGTCCTGGAAGCGGTCGATCTCGAACGGCTGCGCCAGCACGGCATCGAGCGAGAACGGCCGCCGGTCGCAGTCGGGGCCAAGCGCGTTCGCGGCATCACCCACCGAGGAGATCAGGCCGCTCCCGTACACCTTCACCTGGCCCTCCTCCCGGATCAGCCCGAACTCCACCGTGAACCAGAACAGCCGCGCCATCTGCGTCAGCGCCTCCTCCGTGCGCGCCCGGGCGGCCACGATGCCGAAACCCTGCAGGAAGTCCGCGAACACCGCGTCCGCGTGCAGCGGGACGTGGCCGAAGACGTCGTGGAAGATGTCGGGCTCGGGCAGGTAGTCGAGCTGCGACCGCGGCCGGACGATCACGGTGGTGGGGAAGCGGCGTTCGGCCAGGCACCGGAAGAAGTCGCGGGCGGGGATGAACCCCTTCACCGGGACCGCGTTCCAGCCGGTCCGGGGGCTCAGCCGCCGGTTCACCTCGTCGAGGTCGGGGACCTGGTCGGGCCGCAGGCCGATCGCCTCGGCTCCACGCAGGAACACCCGGCTGCCGTTCCGCCGCAGCTCCGCCATGCGCCGCTCGTAGAGGATGTTCCAGACCTCGTGGTCCTCTCCGGTGTACGCGTACCAGTCCTGGCGGGTGAAGATCTGGTCATCGACCAGGAATGCGCCGGCCGAGGGGGGGCTCGCGAGAGTCGTGTTCATCGGAAGAACTCTTTCAGGGGAATTCCAGGGGGAAAGAAAGCGGCCCGTGGGGATTCCACGGGCCGCTTCCGCGCTGGCCGGAAGCGCGTGCCTACGCGCGCCCAGGTTCCGGGATGCGGCCCGCAGATCGGGTCGCGTAGCGGCAATGGCAGCGAGACGTGGCCAGGCACGGATTCATGGCTTGCAGCATAGTAAGTCGTGAATCGTACGTCAAGGTCCTCGATGATGAAGCGAGGCCATCTGCCATTGTCTCCGTGCGGTGGCGCTGGTGGGCGCCAGCGCCACGAGGCTGAGCTGCAGTGCACGGGCAGAGGCATGGACCGTCTCCACCGGGGGCTCCGTCGCCCGCAGAAGACGAATTGCTCTCCCCGTCTTGAACGAAGCGGCAAAACCAGATAGACTGCTAAACCCTTAGCAGATCCCCTTTCCTCACACCTTCGTCTTCCGGGATGATGATCCGCTCCCTGCTGCGCGGACCGGCGGCGTTCTGCGTGCTGCTGGCGGCGTGGTGCGCCGCGCCCGCGGACGCGCAGACCACCGCGTCCGGCTTCGACCTGTCCGTCCGCAACATCATGCGCGGCCCCCTGCTGGTGGGCCGCTCCCCCGACGAGGTGCGCTTTTCCGAGGACGGGCGCTGGGTCTACTTCCGCTGGCGCGCTCCCGAGGCGCGCGACACGGCCACGCACGTCTACCGCGTTCCCGCCGCCGGCGGCGCGCCGGAGATGCTGGAGGACTCCGTCGCCGACCGCGTGGCCCCCGCGCCGGGCGACGACGGGTGGAACGAGGAACGCACCCGCCGCGCCTTCACCCGCCTGGGCGACGTCTACGTGGCGGACGTGGACGGCAACGAGCGCCGCGTCACCTGGACGCCGGCGCGCGAGATGGGGCCGGAGCTGTCGCCGGACGGGCGCATGGTCTACTGGTTCAGCAACAACAACCTGTACGCCACGCCGGTGGAGGGCGGCCCGCTGCGCCAGCTCACCGACATCCGCGTCGAGAACGCCCCCCGCGACCCCGCGCGCGACGGCCAGCGCGGCAACCTGCGCCGGCAGCAGACGGAGCTGTTCGACGTCATCCGCGACCGCGAGGCGCAGCGCGAGCGGCGGGAACTGCTGGATTCGCTGCGCGCGGACGTGCGGCCGGTGTACCTCGGCCGCAACACGTCGGTGAACTACTTCGACGTGTCTCCCTCCGGCCGCTACCTGCTGCTGACGGTGACGGAGCGGCCGGAGGGCAGCCAGCAGACCATCGTTCCCGCCTGGGTCACGGAAAGCGGCTACACCGAGCCCATGAACGTGCGCACCAAGGTGGGCGACGTGGAGGGGGTGGCCCGCGCGGCCGTGCTGGACCTGCAGACGTCGCGGCTCGCCTGGGTGGAGCCGGACAGCACGCACCGCGCCCGCAGGGTGGCCATGACCGGCGCGGGCTGGGCGCCCACGGAGGACCGCGCGCTCCTCGTCGGCATTCCGTACGACTACAAGGACCGCTGGGTCTACGCCGTCACCCCCGACGCCAGGGTGACGGTGCTGGACGCCATCCGCGACACGGCGTGGGTGGGCGGCCCGGGGCTGTTCACCGCCGGCTTCGCCTCCAACGACCTGGTCTACTTCGTCTCCGAGCGCACCGGCTACGCGCACCTCTACACCGTCCCCTTCACCGGCGGCCGCGCGACGGCGATCACCTCCGGGGCATGGGAGGTGGAGGACGTGGTCCTGTCGCCGGACCGGGGGACCTTCTGGCTCACCACCAGCGAGACGCACCCCGGCGAGCGGGCGGTCTACACCGTCCCCGTCACCGGCGGGGCGCGGACGCGCGTCACCCCGCTCGTCGGGTGGACGGACGCCGTCCTTTCGCACGACGGGCGGACGCTGGCGCTGCTCCATTCGACCGGGAACCGGCCGCCGGAGCTGTTCCTGATGCCGGCCCAGCCCGGGGCGCAGCCGCGGCAGGTGACGGAGTCGCGCACGGAAGAGTTCCGCCGCGGGCCGTGGATCGACCCGGAGATCGTGACCTTCCGCGCCCGCGACGGCGCCACCGTGCACGCCCGCATCTACCGCCCGCGCGACCTGGGCGCGCAGCCGCACGGGGGCGCGGTGCTCTTCGTCCACGGCGCGGGGTACCTGCAGAACGTCCACCGCGGCTGGAGCACCTACTTTCGCGAGTACATGTTCCACCACCTGCTGGCGTCGCGCGGGTACACGGTGCTGGACGTGGACTACCGCGGCAGCGCCGGGTACGGCGCCGCGGTGCGCACGGGGATCTACCGGCACATGGGCGGCAAGGACCTCACCGACCACGTGGACGCCGCGCGGTGGCTGGTGGCCAGCGAGGGGGTGGACCCCGGGCGCATCGGCATCTACGGGGGCTCGTACGGCGGGTTCATCACCCTGATGGCGCTGTTCACCGAGCCGGAGACCTTCCGCTCGGGCGCGGCGCTGCGCTCGGTGACGGACTGGTCGCACTACAACCACTGGTACACCAGCCGCATCCTGAACCTGCCCCAGGAAGACACGCTGGCCTACCGCCGCTCGTCGCCCATCTACTTTGCCGAGGGGCTGCGCGGCGACCTGCTGATCGCCCACGGCATGGTGGACGTGAACGTGCACTTCTCGGACGTCGTGCGGCTGGCCCAGCGGCTGATCGAGCTGGGGAAGACCAACTGGGAGCTGGCCGTGTACCCGGTGGAGGACCACGCCTTCACCCGCCCGGAGTCGTGGGCCGACGAGTACCGGCGCATCTACGAGCTCTTCGAGCGCACCCTGCGCCCCGGCTCGCCGCCGCTGCCGGCCTCCAACCCGCCGGCAGGCGGGGGCGGCTGACGGCAGCGGACGGGACGACGCGTACGGGAGCGGCGGGAACACCTGCCGCTCCCGATCGTTTCCCGGCTGGATGGCGCGCCCGGACCGCTCGCGTTTTCCGCCGAAAGGTCGCAGGTGCAGGCGGGGGCGGTAGTTGGACGATGGGGAGGGAGCCGGCGTCGGGGCCGCCGGCGACAGCCGTTTTCCGGCGCTCCGATGAAGTCCTTGCGTTTTTGCCCGCCGGCGTCAATACTGTCTAATGAACGGTGCTCACCGCGCGGCCGTGGCCCGGCGCTTGCTTGACCGCCGCTCTTCCCATTCCCGGGGTGTTGACGCATTTGGTTGATTTGAACGGACTTACGCGAGCCGGTGTGGCATGGGGGTTGCTCTATCCCCCGGCACGCGACGACGAGAGATTCGGCGGACCCACCTGGGACTATCGGAGGAGGCGCAGATGAACCGGATCGCGAAGGAGCTGGCCGAGACCCTCCCGCAGCCCAAGGGGCCGTTCACGGATGCCGAGGCGCTCGAGCTGCTGATGGCGTATCGAAAGGACCCGTCCAACGTGCCGTGCCCGCTGTGCGGTCCCGACACCATCGAGGTCCTGGCCTTCATCGAGCCGGAGATCGACCCGAACGGCTTCGCGTCGGTCACGCACCCGGAGGGCGAGTACGCGGCGGCGCTGTACTGCCACAAGTGCTACCGCGCGGTGGGCATCCTGGCGGGGACGGGGCGGGAGGTCTGACGGAGTGGCGCGAATGGTGCATGGGGGGAGTTGGAGTTGATGTCCGGGTGAGTTGGTGAGTCGGTTCGGGCGGGGCCTCCGTTTGAGGGGGCGGAGGTCCCGGCAGGTGAGGGGGGTGCAGGACCCCGGTGCCCTTCGTTGGGGGACGGAGGCCCGGGGAGTTGGTGAAGTGAGGGGTAGTTCATGGGGGGTGAGAACGAGAAACGGAGCGCTGGGGGGCGCTCCGTTTCTCGTTTGTTTTGGGCGGCTCCTGCGCGGTGAAGCCGGCCCCGCGCCCGGGCGGCTGAAGCCGCGGCGCCGCGGCTA
>DATAAG010000396.1:0-18600 GCA_036260235.1 Longimicrobium sp. | reverse complement strand
GCTCGCCGTCGTCCTGGTACGGCAGGGGGAAAACGGGGAGCAGCTCCTCCCCCGCCACCGGGTGCGCCTCGTCCACGCTCCCGGCCACCCGCTGCCAGCGCGCGCCCGCGTCGTCCTTGACGTAGGCGAACTCGCGGAGCGCGCTGGGATCCTCGCTCCCCGCCGGCTCCGGCAGCAGGCGGCGGATGACGAAGTTCACCTGCTCCGACCCGCCGAGGGTCACGGCCCGCTCCGGCATCCCCGGGACGCCGCAGACCAGGCTGGCCCCCACCAGGTAGAAGCGCTGGTGGGCGGGGTGGTAGAGCTTCAGCGGCCGCTGGCGGGTGCGCGCCTGCTCGGTGACGGTGGCCGCGGAGACGGTGGGCGCCACGGCGGCCTTGCCGTTCCGCGCGAAGGTGCGGCGCAACGCCGACTGCGCCTGGGCCGGGATCGGCGTGCGCTCCACCAGGGCGCCGGGGTCGGCGGCGGGGGCGCGCCAGGTCTCCGGCCGGGCGATCAGCGCATCGAGCCTGGAGGGGTCGCGGGCCAGCGTGGCGAACAGCTGGTCCATGAAGTCGTCGCTGGCGAAGCGCAGGATCGCCGGGCGCGCCTGGTCCGGGGCCGCGGCGGCGGCCGGGGCCGTGGCGCCGAAGCGGGCCCACAGGGGCTGGGGCGTCTGCCAGACGACGGGGTGTCCGCTCATCGGCTCACCACACGTTCCCCGCGCCGGGCGTGTACGACGCCGACACGACGCTGTTGGAGATGAGGGTGTCGCACTGCACGACACCGGAGAAGCGTGACATCCCCGCGTCCACCGTCACCATCCCCGCGCTCACGGCCACCTGCCCGGCGTTCACGGTCACCTTGGCTCCCGCGGTCACGGTGATCCCGCTGGTCTCCAGCTTGATCGAGTTGCCGTTGCTGTCCACCACCTCCACCGCGCCGGGCCCGTCCTTGAGCGTGATCCGCTGCCCGCCCGGCGTCTCCAGCACCAGCTTCTCCTGCCCGTCCTGGTCGTCCAGCGTCACCTTCACCCCGTTCCGCGAGCGGAGCACCTTCTTGTAGTTGTTCCCCGACCCGTCCATGGACTCGGGCGCGCGGTCGCGGCCGTTCCACAGCCCGCCCAGCACGTAGGGCCGGCGGGGGTCGCCGTGCTCGAACGCCACCAGCACCTCGTCGTCCACGTCGGGGACGAACCAGCTGCCGCGGTTGCTCCCGCCCATCATCGTCGCCAGCCGGGCCCACCCCTCGTAGCGCGCGCCCCTGGCGTCCACCGACCAGGGGAGGGTCACCTTCACGCGCCCCTGGTTGTCGGGGTCCTTGATGTCGATCACCAGCGCCGGGAGCACGCCGTACCAGCGTCCGCCCCACCCGGTGGGGACGCGCTCGTGCAGCTGCTGCTCGGACGGGGGGAGATCGACCAGGTGCATGAGGTCAGGACTGGGAGATGGCGGGGGTGTCGCACAGGAACTCCGTGCGCAGCCCCAGCCGGTTGTCGAACCGGATGGTCACGTCCGTCACCGTGTACTCGCCCTCGAAGATCGGCCCCAGCCCCTTGAGCCTGACCTTCGCGCCCACCCGCAGCTCCGGGCTGGTCTGGGCCACCCCCCGGCCGACGACGAAGCGGCGCGCCAGGTGGCGGAAGGAGGCTTCGGCCAGGGCGCGGGCCTGGGCGTCGCTGGCGGGGAGCCCGTGGGCCAGGGTGTCCGGCCGCTCGCCGAAGGCGCGCTGCAGCGTCGAGGCGCCGCTGCTCCCGCCGTTCAGCTCCGCGCGGACGGCGGCCTCGTCCGCCTCGTGCTTCGCGGACTGCTTGTCCGCCACGTTCCACCCCGCGCCGGTGAGCTTCGTGCGCTGGTGGGCCAGGTCCGCGCAGACGCGGAACTCCCGCAGCTGTCCCGCCCACGCCAGCTCCACCGTGCCCCCCTGCCGGCGGGCGCGCTGCACCGCCTTGAGCCGCGTCCCCTCCACCCACACCTGCGCATCCTCGCGGCGGGCCAGGTCGCGGATGAAGGCCAGATCGCTCTGGTTCACCTGCGCCAGCACCCTGTACGTCTCGCCCGTCAGGTCCACGTCCGCCTGCAGCCCGTGGTCGCCGGCGATGCTGCGCACCACGTCCGCCAGCGAGGCGTCGGCGAAGGCGCGGGTGCGGCGGGTCATGCGCAGGTCCTGCAGCCGGTCCTCGGCCAGGACGCCCACCTGCGGGGGGCCGCCGTCCGGATAGACGGCATGGATGGCGGTGATGCGCCCCTCGAAGAGCGCGCTCCCCCCGAGCGTCAGCCGGAGCGTCTTGCCGAACTCCAGCCGGTCCCGCCCGAAGTGCTGGAAACCCGGGCTGTCGGGCCCGCCCCAGTTGCCGAAGATGGCCTCGCACCGCGCCAGCCCCTCGGCGGAGTCCACCACCTGCAGGGAGAGCAGGGAGCTGGTGAGGGTGGCGTCGCGCTCGCCGTCGATCTCCACCGACGGCCGCGCGTCGGCGACGGGGCTGCTCTCAGGCATCGAAGATCCACCGCGCGGTGTTCACGGCCGCCTCCTCCCGATTTCGTCCATCTCCCGTGCATTTCGAGGCTCGAGCTGCGCAGTGTGCACCACACTCCTCCTCCGCCGACGTGCCGTCGCAAGGTGCCCCTACGGTGTGTATCGAAATTTTTTTCCGATGGCACCCACCTGCCGTGCCCGCGCCGGATCCAGCCCAACCTCCCCCTGATGCGCGTCTTTTTCCGTGTCTGCCCTTCCTCGAAAGTCGAAGGGCGGATGGCGCTGGCCCGGACCGGCGCGTTACCTCGATGCGCGGGGTTCGCCAGATCGCGCATCGGGTGTCCGAGCGGCTGGATGCGCGGCGCTCCGACGAGCATCGGGGCATCCCCGTCCCCCTCAAAAAAATTCTCATGGCCCCCTGCCGCATTCGATCCATCTGCCGGCCCCGATCCTTCGGCGCGAGACTGGCCCGCGGTCGCCGGACACGCGGCGAGCCGCGAGGAATGACGGAAGCCGGTGTCAGTGCGCCCAGACGCGGAGCGCGGTCACCTCCAGCCCGCGCAGCAGGCGGGCGATCTCGCTGGCGTCCGCCTCGCCGCCCCCGCCGCTGCCCTCGCCCGCCTCGCCGCCGCCCTCGCCGGAGGAGCGCGTGGGGGGCGCCTCGCCCACCACCTCGAACTCGTTGATCACCACGGGCATCGCCGCCTCCCTAGCCGATCGCCGCCGTGCCGCCGGCCGCGCCGCCCAGCGACGCGTTCAGCCCGATCCCGCTCACCCGCACCCCCGCGGTCAGCGATGCGCCGGCGCCCGCCCCCGCTCCCCCGCCCATCACCGCGCCGAACGACGCCCCCGCGGAGAACCCGATGGAGCCTCCCATGCCCGCGCCCCCGCCGACGCGGACGCCCGCGTTCAGGTTCACCAGCTGGCCGGGCGACATGCGCAGCGGGTCTTCCACCCCGTTGGCGGCGGCGATGGACTGCCAGTCGCCCTTGCCGCTCTTCCCGGCCATGCCCTGCAGCGAGTCGCCCTCCTTCGCCGACTTCAGCGGCGTCTGCCCGGGGGCCAGGGGGACCCGGCCGTCGCCCTGGAAGGTGGCCTCCAGGATCTTCTGCTGCGACAGCGTGAGGCTCATGTTCGCCCGCAGCGGCTTGCCGTCGGGGGAGAAGAACTCCAGCGTCTCCTCCATCCCCTCCACCATCCCGTCGAAGAGGAACGACCCCCACTGGAAGCGCACCCCGGGGGGCGCCAGCTTGTCGGGGTCCGCGTCGCTCTTCTGCGGGGTCATGAAGTAGATGACCTTCTGCGTCAGCCGGCGCACGTCGTCCACCGGGTCCTTTTCCATCGCCGTCACGTCGAACCACAGCTGCAGCGCCAGCTTGGTGGTGCCCGCGCCCACGAACTGCCGCCCCGCGTTCCCCGCCGCCTGGTCGCCGCCCTGCGGCTGCACCAGCTGGTTGGCGAAGGTCACCTTGAGCGACTCGGGGTTGAACTGCACCTCCACCTGCTCTCCGCCGTCCTTCTCGGCGGTGAACTCCTGGTTCAGCTCGATCAGCTTTGCCCTGGCCAGCTCACCCATGCGGCGCGCTCCTCGTCTAGCCCTGCGGCGGTTGGTGGCGCAGCGTCTCGTACGCCACCTGCAGCTCCTCGATGGCGACCTGCCCGTCCTTGGCGTTCAGCCCCGGCGCCTTGATCTTCACCGGCACGCAGCGCGACAGGACGAAGCGGGCGCGCTCCGTCTCGCCGTCGGCCGCCAGCAGCACCACCTCGGCGCTGGCGCGCAGCCGCGGGTCGTTCACGCTGTCGTGGAACCAGGTCCACAGGTCGTAGTTCTCCGTCATCCCCCGCTTGAGGGTGAGCATCCCGTACGCGACCGGTCCGTTCAGCCGGATCTGCCGGTCGTTGCTTCCCCCCTCGCGGATGGTCTTGACCTCCATGTTCATCTCCAGCCCGTCGCACTCGGCGAACGCGGCGTTCGCCAGGGGGCTGCCGTCCTCGCCGCGGTTGATCTCCACGGAGAAGTTGAAGGAGGTGAACGGGTACGGGGCGCCGGCCACGGTCAGAGCTCCTCGCTGACGGAGAAGCGGGCGCCGCTCTGCGCCAGCCGCACGGCGATGAAGGCCAGCGGCACCGAGGGCGCCACGCGCAGCTCCACCACCAGCCGCCCGGCGTCCACCCCCTGCGGAGTGTTGACCGTGTCGTCGGTGACCACGCGGTACGACTGGGCGGGGGTGGCGCCCACGAAGGCGCCGCGGCGGAACAGGTCCGCCAGCAGCAGGTCGAAGCCCCGCTGCACGGCCCGCCGCAGCACGGGGCCGTGGGGCTCGAAGACGTAGCTGTGGCCCCGGCGCAGGGCCAGGCGGCGCAGCAGGGTCAGCAGCCGGCGCACGTTGATGGGGCGCAGCTCCGGCTCGTGCGCCAGCGTGTCGGCGGCGAGCGCCAGGAACCCGCGCGGGTCGCTGCGCACCAGGTTCACCTGCGCGTCCTGCAGCCGCTGCCAGTCGTCCGCGGGGACGGCGGGGGTGAGGGCCACCACGTCGCGCAGCGGCTGGTTGGCCGGCGCCACCCAGGCGCCCCGCTCCGACGCGCGCCTGGCCAGCACCCCCAGCGCGGCGCCGTCCGGCGGGACCACGGTGGGTGGCCGGTTGGCGAGCGAGGGGGTGCGGACGGTGGGCGGCGGGCCCTCCGCGGCGCCCGGGTCCGCGGCGGGAAGGCGCGCGTCGGAGTGCAGCCAGGGGAAGTAGAGCGCGCCGTAGGAGGGCGCGCGCGCCTCGCCGTAGCCGAAGGCCCCCGGCTCCGCCCCCGCCGGCGGCTCGTTCACCGCCCGCAGCCGCCCGGCGTAGCGCAGCGCCTGCTCCGTGCGGAAGTGGCGCGGCATGGCCAGGGCGGCGAAGAGGTCCCCGCTGGCCGCCGCCAGCCGCAGCGCGGCGCGGTGGACGGCCAGCCATTCCGCCTCCATCTCCTCGTCCGCCACCGACGCGGGGTTCTGCACCCACTCCTCGCCCCGCACCCGCACGGCGATGGCGTTGGACCCCGCGCTGCGGTCGTCGCCGCGGCGGGCGAAGGCCTGGTAGTAGAAGACGCCCTCGCGCTGGTTCAGCACGGCGTGCTCCGTCTCCGGGCCGCGGTACACCTCGCGCGCGTCGTCGAAGTCCGGGCGGGTGGCCTCCACCAGCGCGTACTCGGCGCCGGGCTCGGAGTCCGACCAGCGCAGGCGGTAGGCGCCGGGGGGGACGGGGTCCTCGCGCTCGAAGAGGACGGGCGGATCGAGCACCCGCGTGCCGCAGTCCAGGAAGACGCCGAAGTCCGGCCCCTCCAGCGACCCGTCCGCGGCGGCGCAGGGGCCGCGGTGCGTTCCCCAGTGCGGCGGCTGCCCCGCCGGCTTCGGGTCCGCCGGCTCCGCCTCCTCCACCGGCCGCCGCGCCCACCCCAGGTGCACCGCGTCGGGGACGGCGAGGAGGGAGGCCTCGTTGAACAGCCCGCCGCGCCCCACGGAGAGCGCCGCGTGCACCCCCAGGAGCGGCCGCGGGTCCGCGCGGAGGAAGCGGATGCCGTCCGCCAGCTCCGGAAGGACGTGCAGCGACGCCGCCGCCAGCTCCGGGTCCAGGAAGAGGTCGGCGCCGAACGCGCTCAGCCCGTCGCGCTCCAGCGCGGTGGCCGCCTGCGGCAGGGGCGCCAGCGCCGGGCTCCAGAGCGGCTCCACCCCCAGCGGGATCCAGGCGACCGGCGCGGGCCCCGCCGCGCGGGACAGGGGAAAGCGCTCCTCGTCGCTCGCCGCGACGTGCTCCGCGCCCTGCGGGCCCATCGGGTCGCGCGGCAGGTAGAAGTCCGCGTCCGTCTCGTGCTCCCACCAGGCGGCGGGGTGCAGGGGGGCGAGGCCGATCCCGGCCAGGTGGGCCGCCCGCCGGCCGCCGGTGACGCGCAGGTCCAGCGTCGGCAGCGCCGCGCGCAGCACCCCTCCTCCCGCCGGCGCGACCGGCTCCAGCTCCCGCCACGCGGGGCCGGCGGCGACGGCGGCGACCATCGACTCCTCCACCGCCGGCGGGCTGCCGGCGAAGGCGGGCTCGCGGTCCACCTCGTCCATCCGCAGCCAGACCGTCTCCCCGCCGCCGGACCAGCGCGCCCAGTGGCCCCGCTCCAGCGCCACCGGCATCGGCTCGTCGAAGCGCAGGCGGGCGGCGCCGGACCCGCGGTCCGGCGCGGGGGACGACAGCGTGGCCGCCACCTCGCCGCCGAAGCCGTGGACCCGCGCCGTCCCGCTCCGCTCCGCCGGGGGCGATCCCTCCTCCCCGATCCGCGCGAACGCCGCGCAGACCGCCGCCTCCACCTCGTACGGCCCGCCGGGCTCGCGGGCGGCGCGCACCGCGTCCACCACCGCGTACGTGCTGGTCTCTCCATCGCCCAGCTCGACCAGGTCGCCCGCCCGCAGGCTGAAGCGCGTACGGAAGGCGAGCGTGGGGGAGGGGGGCGAGGCGCCGCCGGCGAGGAGCTCGACGGCGAACCCGGGGCGGGAGAGGGCGGCGGCCACCCGCAGCCCGTCGGACCAGGAGCCCTCGCAGCGGGCGGAGGCCGTCGCCGGCTCCACCCCGTCGGCGCCGACGGAGAGCACGCCGGGGACGGCGAAGAGGTTCGCCGTGGCGACGGGGATGTCGGCGGACGCGCGGCGCAGCGCCTCCGACGCGGCGGAGCGGGCCACCCGGATCACCCAGCAGCGCCGTCCCCCGTTGGCGAAGAAGGCGCGCACCGCCGG
The DNA here is from genome assembly GCA_036260235.1 of Longimicrobium sp. Lineage (GTDB taxonomy): Bacteria > Gemmatimonadota > Gemmatimonadetes > Longimicrobiales > Longimicrobiaceae > Longimicrobium. Next base: position 11,399 of record DATAAG010000396.1, on the reverse strand, counting down.
CCCCAGGTACGCCTGCACCCGCTCTCCGCGCGCGGCGTCCCACGCCAGCCGCGCGTCGGGGCCGAAGACCGCCGCGTACTGCGTCACGCTCTCCACCACCACGGGCAGGTGCAGCGGCCCCGTCGCCGCGAAGCCGGCGAACACCGCCACGTCCATGCGCGGCAGCGCCTCGGCCGCCGGCGGCGGCGCGGCGTCCACACGGATCCCCGGCAGGCGGCGCGTGGCGGTGGACATCGGCCTACTCCATCTCCAGCCGCTCGTACGCGATCACCAGCTCCTCCATCGCCACGTCCGTCCCCTTGGCGTTCACCGGCCCGCTGGTGTGCTTGGTGATGCGCGCCCGCAGCAGCTTCCAGGTCTGCACCACCGCCGTGTGGTCCTCGTTCTGGAGGTGCACGGTCACCGTGCGCATGGCGTTCTGGTCGCCGTTGCGGATCTGGTCCAGCCACTGGTACAGGTTCAGCGAGCCGATCACCCCGCGCTTCATGGTGACGTCGGTCGACTTGTTCATCCCCGTGATCTTCATCACGCTGTTTTCCTTGTGGTTCCCGTTCCGATACTCGGAGACGGTCACCTCCATCCCGATCCCGCTCACCTCCTGGAAGCCGGCCTGGGGGCCTTCCGTCACCCCGTCCCCCAGGTCCACCAGGAAGTTGAACTGCACGTACGGGCGGTCACGCAGTATGGCCATGATGGGCTCCCCGGGTTCAGACGCGGCGGTCGGCCGTCCACTGGCCGATGCGGAAGATGACGAACTCGGCCGGGCGCAGCGGGGCCACGCCGATCAGGCACACCAGCCGGCCGTTGTCCAGGTCGTTCTGCGACATGGTGGACCGGTCGCACTTGACGAAGTACGCCTTTTCCGGCTTGTCGCCCAGCAGCGCCCCGTTCTGCCACTCGTTCAGCAGGAAGTCGCTGATGGTGCGCCGCACGTTGGCCCACAGCTGCTCGCCGTTGGGCTCGAACACCGCCCACTGCGTCCCCTTGTCGATGGAGCGCTCCAGGTAGGCGAAGTAGCGGCGCAGGTTCACGTACTTCCACTCCGGGTCGGAGCTGATGGTGCGCGCGCCCCACAGCCGCATCCCCCGCCCCTCGAAGAAGCGGAAGCAGTTGATCCCCTCGGGGTTCAGCACCTCCTGCTGCGATTTGTTCAGAAAGCGCTCGAACCCCAGCGCCAGGTTCACCACCTCGTTGGCCGGCGCCTTGTAGACGGCGCGGTTCACGTCGTTGCGGGCGTAGATCCCCGCCACGAAGCCCGAGGGCGGCTGGTACGTCTCCCGCTGGGTGAGCGGGTCCAGCACCCGCACCCAGGGGTAGTAGAGCGCCGCGTGGGTGGAGTCGAGCTGGGCGCGCATGGCCCGCACCTGGCCGATGGACTGGCCGTTGCCGCTGTCCAGCACGGCGATGCGGTAGCGCATGCGCTGCGCGTGGCTGATCAGGTGCCGCACGATGGTCCTGGCGTGCGGCCCGTAGGTGGGGTCCTCGTACTGCCAGGTGGAGCCGGGCGCGGCGACGATGGAGATGTCCTCCAGGTCCTCGAACTGCTTGAGCCCCGTCTTGAGGTCCGTGTCGGGGTCCACCACGCCCTCGTACTCGTCGGCCTGCGGGCGCAGCCCGTCGTCGCCGCCGGTGAGCACCACCTCCAGGCTGCGCAGCTCCGGCGACTCCTCCAGCGACTCCAGGGCGCTGCGCAGCCCCAGCGGGGGCGAGAACGCCGCGCCGGGGTCGTCCAGGAACGTGTTCAGCACGTCCAGCCCGTTGCCCAGCTCCGCCGCGTTGCGGATGACGATGGGCACCGTGCGGGCGCGGGCCAGGTTGGCGATGTACGGGGCGTTGGGGTCGCCGGCGTCGCGGGTGTGCGGGGCGAAGGCGTCGAAGAGCGAGTCCGGCGTCTCGCCGCGCCGGTGCCGCGGGTCCAGCGGCAGCTCCGCCTCGGTGTATCCCACCGCGCCCGCCGCGAAGGGATCCACCGACACCGACACCGTCACGATGCGCACCTCGCTGGCGCCGGGGAGCAGGTCCTCCAGCGGCGTCACCGGGCTGTCGTCGGCGTCGCCGGTGGTGAAGCTCCAGGCGCCGGTGTGCTCGTCCTGGTGCGCCATGAAGAAGCCGCGCACCGACGGCGGGCTGGCGGCGGGGCTGGCGGTGTCCAGGATGAGCACCACGTCGCGGTTCCGCAGCGTCCGCACGCCGGGGATGATCACCTCCGCCGCGGGCGCCTCGTCCACCAGGACGTTCTGCCCCACGTTGAAGGTGAAGGTCACCCGCGCATCGCCGGCGCGCCCCGGAAAGCGCGCCCGCACGTCCAGCCCCGGCGAGCCGCCCACCGTGGTGAACGAGTAGCCCGTCCCCGGGCTCTCGCCGGTGGGCGTGTAGACGCGGCTCACGTACAGCCGCTTCCCCCCTTCCTCGAAGAAGGCGCGGGCGGCGTGCCACATGAAGTTGTCCATCTCGGTGGGCGCGCCGCCGTCCAGGAACGCCAGCCGCTCCCTGCCGCCGTAGGTGCGCTCGAACTCCACCAGGCTGGTGACGATCTCCGGCTCGATGTCCAGCGGCCCGTAGCGGGTGGGCCCCACGAAGCCCGTGGTGGTGGTGCTTACGCCCTCGATGGACTTGGCCCGGAAGGACGTTTCCTCGACGTATACGCCGGGTGCCAGGTACTCAGGCATGACGGTTCTCCTCGCCTGGTTCGCGGTCGGCAGGGGGTGAGGAAGCGGCGGCGCGGCGTGCGCCGGCCGCGGTCACGGTGCAATCCACAGGGTTCCGGCATCCGCGCCCGCCGCCCCGGCGGTGCGCGCGACCAGCTCCTGGCGGTACGACAGCCGCAGCGGCGGCGCCGGGGGCGAGCCCAGCGACTCCACCACCGCCCGGGGCACGGCCAGGGCGCCCAGCACCTCCGCCAGGTCGGGGATCTCCGGCGCCGGCCCCGGCGGCGACGGCGCCGCGGGGACGAAGGCCGCCAGCTCCACCGGCCAGGTGAAGTCGTTCCGCGCCTCCGGGGGCGAGCCCAGCGTCATTCGCGGCGGCTCCGGGTAGGGGAACATCACCGCCACCCGCCCCTCCCGGTCCGCCAGCCCCAGCCCGCGCACCTCCCCGTCGATGGAGACGGCCAGCAGGCTCCACGCGGCCGGCCCCTCCGCCCCCTGCTCGCGCAGCTGCGCGCGGACCACGGCCAGCGGCGCGGGGACGGGGCGGGCGGGGGCGGAGAAGAGGGGGATGCGCTCCAGCAGCAGCCGCGGCGGCGAGCCGGGCTCACCGGGAAGCGCCACCGGCTGCGGCGGCGAGAGCCAGGGCGCCAGCCAGGTGAGCAGCCCCCGCGCGGGGAGGTCGGCGTCGAAGGCGAAGGGGACGAAGCGGCCCAGCGGGTCCGTCACCTCGATGCGGTAGCGGCGCGTCGCCACGGCCCACAGCTCGTCCGCCCCGGCGTCGCTCCCCTCCCACTCGCGCAGCCCCGGCCCCGGGGGTGACCCCGCGCCGTCGAAGGCGGCGAGCGTGTGCGCCACGTACACCCCGCTGCGGTTGGGGACGGCCCGCGTGCGGGAGCGGGGGTTGGCCCGCAGGAACACCTCCACCACCAGCCCGTCCACCAGCGAGGTGGCCCCTGCCGGGTCCCAGAAGCGGATCCCCAGCGGGGTGTTGCGCGTCACCCGCTCCAGCAGGCGGTGCGCGGTCATTCCACCACCTGCGCCAGGTCGAAGCGGCGCGTCTGCACCGGCGTCCCTTCTGCCAGGGGGAGCTCCGAGTCCAGCGAGACCATGCGCAGCGTGTAGGTGGCGGAGGCGGGAAGCCTGGGGCGCAGGCGGTCCCACAGCGTCAGGTACTCGGAAAGGGAGAGCGGGTCGCAGACCAGCTCCACCGCCTCGTGGGCGTCGAAGGTGTCGTTCTCCTGCAGGTAGTGGTTCAGGTGCCCCGCGCTCAGCGTCCCCACGTCCTCCAGCAGCCGCATCACCCACCCCAGCATGCGCAGCTGGCGCTCCACGTCCTGCGCCCAGGCCGTCACCATGAAGTACAGGTCCAGGGGGAGCGACGGCCGGTAGCGCCGGCCGTCGGGCGTGCGCCGCGGCGGGCGGTTGCGGACGGTGCCGTTCACGGCCACGCGGAACAGGTAGACGGAAAAGCCATCGCCCTCCATGGGGTGTTCGAAGTCGCGCGTCTGGTAGAGCGCCACCGTCAGCCCGCTGCCGAACTCCTCGCGCGGGTAGCGGTCGCGGATGAGCCCGGCGAGTGCGGCGCCGGTGGCGGCGATTGCCCGATAGTTGGCCATGCGTCAGGCTGGGGGCTCGTCAGGGCCGGCCGGCGGGTCGCCGCCGCCGCTCCGGTCGGGGCCGGGATCCGGCCGCAGCCGGTAGAGCATCCGGTCCCCGTCCTCCACCTCCTGCAGCATCCCGCGCCGGGTCAGCGTCTCCAGCGCGCGGGCGATGCGCTCCACCCCCACCCGGATGTGGTGCCGGGGCAGCCACCACTCGGCGATCCCTTCCAGGCTGTCCATGGCGCGGGGGTGCTCGCGGAGGTAGGCGAGCAGCTCCTCGCACAGCTCGCTTTCGCGCGGGTCGGGCGCGTCCGGGGGGGTGGGTGCAACGGTCACGGCCCCGTCCCAGGGCAAGGGCGGGGCCGTTTCGGCGGTTCCGTTTAACTGATTGTGTGATTGGTGCTTACGCGCTTTCCCCGACGGTGGGTGGGGGAGCGCGACCCCAGGGGGCGGCGGGGCGGTGCGGGCAGGGCGCGTGCGCCCAACCCGCGGCTGCGGCGGCGCTTAGCGTGGGGGGGGCTCGTCCCCCCAGGGGGTGGGGGATTTTTCCCCCGGGTCCCGGTCTCCGCCCCCCGGCGCGGCGAAGCGCACGGGGTCCAGCCGGTGCTTCTTCAGCAGCCGGCGCAGGTCGTTGCGCTCCTTGCCGGCACTGCGCGCGGCGCTGCTCACGTTGCCGCCGTGCGAGCGCAGCAGCCGGGTAAGGTAGTCGAGCTCGAAGGCGTCCATCGCGGCGCGCTTGGCCTCCTGGAAGGCGCGCTCCTCCCCCGGCGGCGCCGCGGGCGCGGGAGCGTCGGCCGGCGGCGGCGTCATCTCCGGCGCCGGGACGCCCAGCCCCAGGTCGTGCGGGGTGATGCGGCCGCCGGTGCACAGCGTCTGCGCGCGCAGCATCACGTTCTCCAGCTCGCGCACGTTCCCGGGCCAGTCGTGCGCCAGCAGCGCCCGCTCCGCCGCCGGCGAAAGCTCGTGCTGCGCCGCGCCGCCGGGGCCGTACCGGGCCAGGAAGTGCCGCGCCAGCACCAGCACGTCGTCCATCCGCTCGCGCAGGGGCGGCAGCTCCACGGTGAGCACCGCCAGCCGGTAGAAGAGGTCCTGCCGAAAGAGCCCGCGCCGCACCAGCCCCTGCAGCGGCGTGTTGCTGGCGGCGATGAAGCGCACGTCCGCCCGCCGCTCCCGGGGCGAGCCCAGCACGCGGAAGGTCTTTTCCTGCAGCACGCGCAGCAGCGCCACCTGCGCCCGCGGCGTCAGGCTGTCCACCTCGTCCAGGAAGAGGGTGCCCCCCTCCGCGGCCGTCAGCAGCCCGCTCCGCGCCGACCGGGCGTCGGTGAAGGCGCCGCGCTCGTGCCCGAAGAGCTCGTCCTCCAGCAGGGTGTCGGTGAGCGAGCCGCAGTTCACCGGGACGAACGGCCAGGCGGCGCGCGGCCCCGCGTAGTGCAGCGCCCGCGCGACCAGCTCCTTTCCCGTCCCCGTCTCGCCGCTGATCACCACCGCGGCGTCGCCCCGCGCGAACGCGGGGATGCACGAGATGGCCTGGACGAACGCGGGCGAGCGGCCGACCGGGGCCAGGAGGGCCTGCGACTGGCGCAGCCTTTCGATGGCCTTCTCGGATGCCCCCTGCGTGCGTCCCGTCTCCACGCGCGCCCTCCGGTCACCGCCGGACGCGCGGCGCCGGGCCGCGCGTGCCGCCGTGGTGTGGATGCGGGTGGAGCGGGGAACGGGGAGAGATCGACACGCTGCCAGCCATCGGTTGAAGGGGATGCTGGTTCCGGGGCTCTGTGCCGGCCCGACAGGCCGTACAGGGACCGGGTGTTTTCCGCCACCACAGGGGAATGGCGCGTCGCGGTATCGAGAGCAGGGATCGGGTTGAAGAACGTGCCGCTGGGAGGAGGCGGCGGAGGGAATTTCCAATTTCGCGGCGAGGGGCGTCTGGCTACGATCCATCCCCTTCCGTCCGCAGATACTATAATGAGGAGCGCGCGGCCTGACCAGAACGACGTTCGTCATCCATCGTTTTTGGGCGCGGAGCGGGACCGTTCGCCCTGGTGCCGCACCCGCGTCCGGCGCCGGTTCACCTTCCCGGTTCCCGACGAACGAAGGGCGAGCACGGTTCCGGCCGGGTGCATCCGGGGCTCGAATGGCTGGAGCCATCCAGCTCATCCCATGCTCATGCCGGATCCGGAAAGACAACCGAAAGGTACGGAGGAACGGATGGAAGCCAGAGGAACAGAGGACCGGCCGAGCATCTCTGTTCCTCTGGCTGTTCTCTGTCCCCCCGGTACCTCGATTCTTTTCCGGGACCCGGGATGAGAAGAAACCGGCTCCGCGGGCGATGTCCGCCCGCGGAGCCGGCCCTGTTTCGGGCTCGTGTGGATCAGGCCGGCACGGCGGTCCGCCCCTCGATCACGGAGCGCGGCGTCCTTCGCGGGCCTCCCGCAGCGCCCGCTCGACCCAGGAGTTCCACCCGCCCTCCGGGATGGAGCCGACGAAGCTCCTGCCGTTCACGATGAACATGGGGGTGCCGTTGAACCCGAGCTTGCGGCCCTCGCGCAGGTCGGCCTCCACCCGCGGAAACAGGCGCCCGCTCTCCACGCACTCCCGGAAGCGCGGCAGGTCCGGCACCGCCGCGCGCTCGGCGTAGCGGTCCCACCCGGTCACGCCGATGGAGTCCGGCCGCTCGAAGAGCGCGTCGTGGTAGGCCTCGAACGCCCCCTGCTCGGCGGCGCACTCGGTGGCGAGGGCGGCGCGGTCGGCGTAGCGGTGGCCCCCCAGCGGAAAGTGCCGGTACACCACGGCGACCTTGCCGGGGTACGTCCGGCGCACCTCCTTCAGCAGGTCGGCGGCCTGCTTGCAGAACGGGCACTCGAAGTCGGAGAACTCGACGATCACCACCGGGGCGTCGGCCGGGCCCATGCGGTTGCCGGTCGCGGCCAGTTCCCTCCAGTTCTTCACCTCCACCACGCCGCCGGGCTCCGGCGGGGCGAAGAAGGTCCGTTTGACGGCGGCGCTGCTCACCGCGAGCGCGCAGGCCGCCAGGATGGCGGTGACGAGGTTGGAGGCGGCATCCTTCATGGTGGGCACCGTGGGCAAACGTTCAAAGGGCGGGGAGGGGGAACGCCACCACCTGGGGGTACGGGTCGTAGCGGGTGCCGTAGAGGGTGCGGCGGGCGGTGTCGACCGCGAGGCGCCCCACGGGGGTGTCGAGCCGGATGACGTGGAGCAGGCGGCCCTGCCAGTCGAAGACGTGCACCTGGTCCGCGACGTCGGCCTGGCCGCCCATCTCGCGGTGCAGCCGTCCGGAGAAGAGCGCGTACACGTGGTCCGCCGTGGCCGTCACGTCCATGTAGCCGAAGCGGAAGTCCTCGCCGCGGACCATGTTGAGCCCGTCGTCCGCGGGGGAGAAGTCCGGGCTGAACTCGTGCGGCACCTGGAACTTCACCCGCAGCGCGCCGTCGCGGTCGAACGCCTCCAGCCGGCCCGCGTAGCGCGAGGCCAGCACGAACAGCGGGCGGGAGGGGTGGACGGCCATGTCCCCGCCCCAGGCCTGCTGCCGCACGAACGAGCTGCCCCAGCTCCTGCCGGAGCTCGGAGGCGGCTCGCCCATGGTCCCGCGGCGCACCCCGTCCGCGCCGAAGCGCACGAAGCGTCCCTCGCTGGCCGTGAGCATGGGGTTGAGCGCCACCAGCGTGGTGTCGTCCAGCCAGCGCGGCGACTCGATGACCAGGCCGGGCTGCAGCGTGACGGCGGCGCCGACCGCCTCCGCCCCCCGGGCTGCGCCGCCGCGGAGCGCCTCCTCCCGGAGCGGCACGACGCGGTCGAGGCGGGTGTCGTGGACCCACAGCTCGCCGGGGTGCCCCGGCCGGCCGAAGACGCTCACGGCGCTCACGAACTCGCCCGGCCCCGATCCCTCCCTGCCCAGCCTGGCGACCAGGGCGCCCGCCGTGTCGAACACGCGCACGGCCTCCGGCGCCCGCGCGTCGACGACCACCACGTGGCCGTCCGGGGTGAGCGCCAGCCCGGTAGGCAGCGCCAGGGAAAGCGTGTCGGTGAGGAGGCGCCCCTGAATGGGGGGCGACGGGGAGGCCGCGTTGCCGCAGCCCCCCACGCCGGCCACCACCGTGAGCGCGACCAGAGCCAGGCCGGCCCGGCTGCCGATCCCCCGAGCGGGCTCAGATCCAGAGATGCGACTCACGATAGATCTCCTTCCCCTAGTTTGCGGAACACGCCGAGCCGGACTTCTGGTGGTAGGCCGGGCTCTCCCGGATGATGACTCCGTCCAGGTTCAGGTAGCAGGAGCCGCTTTCGGCCTCGCAGCACGTTCCCCCGGATCCCTCGTCCCCCCCGGCCATCGCCGGGCTCGGCGCCAGGGCGATGGGCGCCCCGGCGACAACTACCGCCACCAGGAGCATGTTGAGCCTCGTGCGCTTCATGATCGTCGCCTCCTCGTGCAGGTGGTACGACACACCGGTGGCGAGTTCCACCGGCGACACTCGACTCCGGCTGCTGCGGGTCAGCAGCGGAATCCTGCCGGGAACAACAAACGCTGTAGAGCGAAGCATTCACCCTCATGCATACGGTATCCGCACAAAAATGAAGACGCAAGTGTTTTCTTTCTTGTGGCGTAATACGTACGTTTTCCGGCTTCAGGGACGCGGCAGGCTCGCTGCGGAAGGCCGGAAACCGGCTCCACTCCGCGGCCCCGGCGACGATCCACGGGTTGGAGTTGGTTACCCGCTCCCGGAGTCCGGCCCCTCGCGTATGACGCAGCAGGAAGGGGAAATGCGATGAAGAGGAGAGCGCAGAGAAGATCAGATTCGGCCAACGCGTTCCGCCGCCGTCATCGGCTGGCGCCGCCAGCCGTCCCCCCGTCCCTGCCTATTCTTCGTTGGCGTCGCATTCCTCTCCAGGTTCCACGAAGTAGGAGTCGGGCACCACGTAGATCTCCCCCTCCACGTCCACGTAGCAGAAGGTTTTCCAGGACGCGCAGCACGTTCCTCCTTCACCGCCCCCGTCGCCCACGCCGGCCATCGCCGGGCTCGGCGCCAGGGCGAGCGGCGCCCCGCCGGCGACCACGGCCAGCAGGAGCACGTTGAGCCTGGTGCGCTTCATGTTCGCCTCCTCGTGCAGGTGGTACGACACGCCGGCGGCGGGTTCCACCGGCGAACATTCGATTCCGGGTGCGCCGGCCGGCAGCGGAATCCTGCCGGGAACAACAACCGTTGCAGGGTGAGCTTCATTGATGTATTTCACACAATACGCGCACAAAAATGATGGAGCAAGCGTTTCGTGGTTCCTGCTGCCTTCCGCCGGTCATCCAGGCCGTGGAGGGAGTGCCGGGCCCCGGGGATCCCATGTCCGGGGGCAACCTCCGGAGACACACGGCCCAGGCTGCGTCGTCGGCCACCGTGACGGCCCAGCGTGTACGGCGCAGCAGAGGATGTGCTGCGGGGGTGTGTGTCGAATGGATCACATTCGGCCAGCACGTTTCAGGAAGACGGGTGGTCGCCACCGTCGTGCTTTCGGCAGGTCGCCGTCCGCCGCCGGCGCAGCGCCGCCGCACCGGAGGGCGGGGGTCTCGCGCGCCCCTGCCGGGGGTGGGCGCCGGCGGGTGCGATCGTCCTCTCGCGATCATGCCAGCGCCACGTCCTCCATGCAGAGGGAGAAAAAGCAGCTCGCGCAGAGAACCCGGACAAAGAGAGGACGCAGAGAAAATCCCGCTCTTCCCCGCGTCCTCTCCTTCCGTCTCCGTGTCCTCCGTGCCTCAACGGTCCGGGGGATCCTCGGTGAGGAGGCGCGAGAGGTGGAGACGGGGAGGCCGCGCTGCCGCAGCCTCCCGCGCCGGCCACCACCGTGAGCGCGACCAGAGCCAGGCCGGCCCGGCTGCCGACGATCACGGCCAGCAGGAGCATGTTGAGCCGTGAGCGCTTCGTCATCGTGACGCACAGGAAGGGACGCTCGACCCGGTGGAGCGCGCAGGGACGATCAGATCAGGCCGTCGCGTTTCACCACCGGCCGGCACCGCCCCTCGTCTCCGTCCGTGTTCATTCTTGTCCGTCGAGGCATTCCTCCATGGTTTCCACGAAGTAGGAATCGGTCTCCTTGATGATTTCCCCGTCGAGGTTCAGATAGCACACGGTGGCCCTGGCAGTGCAGCACGTCCCTCCTTCGCCGTCCCCCTCGCCCAGCCCCGCCAGGGCCGGGCTCGGAGCCAGGGCGATCGGCGCCCCGCCGGCAACCACGGCCAGCAGGAGCACGTTGAGCCTTGCGCGCTTCATCATCGCCGCCTCCTCGTGCAGGTGGTACGACACACCGGTGGCGATTTCCACCGGCGAGCACCCGGTTCGGCCGCGGCCCGCCGGCAGCCGGGGCCTGCCGGGAACGACGAACGCTGCAGAGCGTTCATGCCGTCGGCCGGCGCCGTCCCCGGCCTACTCCGCGGAGCACCCACCGCTTTCCTTGTAGATGGCGCCGTCCTGCCTGACGATGACCCCGTCGACCATCGTGTAGCAGGAGCCGGCCTCGGCCGCGCAGCACGTTCCTCCTTCACCGTCGCCCAGCCCCGCCATCGCCGGGCTGGGGGCCAGCGCGATCGGCGCCCCGCCCGCGACCACGGCCAGCAGGAGCAGGTTGAGCCTGGAGCGCTTCGTCATCGTGACCTCCTCGTACAGGTGGGGTACGACAAACCGGTGGCGGGTTCCACCGGCGAACACTCGACTCCGGGTGCTGCCTGTTCGTGAGACGGCCGCGAACAACAAACGTTGTAGAGCGGAGCGGTCGGCGTTATACATACGGTACCCGCACAAAAATGAGGACGCAAGCGTTTCGTGATCCCGGGCGTCTTTCATGGGTTGTCCGAGCCCGGAGGAGGGAGTGCCGGGGCCGAGAATCCGTTTCCGCGGCGTTCGAGAACGGTTCAGCTACGTTGCCGGCTACCGTACCGGCTCATCGTGTACGACGCAGCAGAGGAGGTGTTACGTGGGGTGGTGCGCCAGGAAGATCAGATTCGGCCAGCACGTTTCGGCGGAGCGGCTGACCGCCACGACGGTCTTTTCGGCAAGCCGCCGCCCGGCGCCGGCGCCGGCGCGGCGCCGCCGGGAACGGCCGCGCCGGCGGGCGGGATTCCCGCTCGCCCTTGCCGCCCTGCTGGGGGTGGGCG